>JANELJ010000298.1 GCA_024511395.1 Gammaproteobacteria bacterium
TGGTCTGGAAATTTGCAAGGTAATAAGGCTTATTTTACCAAAAACCTGCAAATTTAACACCCATAATTCGCCAATATTTCCTTGTAAATCAATGCACTATGATTTATTCAGGGTGGACTATATAAGCAATGTATTTTCCTCTTTAGGCACCAATCTGGTGATTGTTTTTCCCGGCTATTCTAAAACCTCCGGACTGGGCTCCCTAGCCATGGTCAATGCTACGCTGAATATTGGTTCTGTTAATGCCAGCTTTAGCGGCCGTTCAAGGGAAGTGCCGATCCTTGGAACCAGTCATACATTTTTAAAACTCCGTCACTGGCAGCTGGCGCAGGGCCGTTTTTTACCGCTGACCGATCTGGATCGGGCCACACCGGTGTGCGTCATTGGCCGAAAAGTTCACAATGAACTGTTTGGCTCACAATCACCGCTGGGCCAATGGCTGCATCTGGGTGATCGACGCTTTCGTGTTATTGGTGTGCTGGCCACAGAAGGCCGCTCCATTGGTGTTGATGTGCAGGATATTGTTATTATTCCTGTCGCTTCAGCACAACAGTTATTTAACACCCCGTCCCTGTTCCGTATTCTGGTGGAAGCCAAAAACTGCTTTGCCATTGAACCAGTTAAACAGTTTGTTATCCAGCAGCTCAAACAACGCCACCAGGGCAAACGTGATGTTACGGTCATAACCCAGGATGCGGTACTGGTCACCTTTGACCGAATTCTGGGATCATTAACTTATGCCGTTGGCGGTATTGCTGCTATCAGTATGGTTGTCGCAGGCATTTTAATTATGAACGTAATGCTGGTGGCTATATCCCAGCGCCGTTCGGAAATCGGCTTACTGAAAGCATTAGGCGCACTTCAAAATCAGGTGATTCAGCTGATTTTATTTGAAGCCATGATGTTGGCCGCTCTGGGAGCGGTTCTGGGTTTACTGCTGGGCGAACTGGGCTGTTATATGATTCGGACAATATTCCCCGAATTACCAGCCTACGCCCCACTCTGGGCACTATTAAGCTCAGTCGTCAGCCTGCTGGCCTCAGCATACTGCCCGCCCGCCAAGCTGCACGCCTGGATCCAGTTCTGGCTCTGACGGGTAAATAAATCATGCTGCTGCGCGACTTTTTATATCTCACCGGCTCATCATCTGAGAAGTTTCCTGACTGCTCTGGGTATTGCTGTGGGCATTACCGCAGTCGTGTTATTAACCTCTATCGGCAAAGGCGTGCAGCAGTTTGTACTGGATGAATTTACCCAGTTCGGCACTAATCTGGTGACCATTAATCCCGGCAAGGCTACCACCCATGGGATAAGTATGGGGGTATTTGATACCGAACGACCATTAAGCATTGAAGATGCCCAAGCTCTTAAGCGTTTACCCTATACCCTTGCCGTCACAGCCATCGGCGGTATTTCCTTACTGGTCGGCGCTATTGGTATCGTGACCATTATAACCATTGCGGTTAATGAACGCACCAGTGAAATCGGCCTGCTCGCCGGCGTCCTGCCCGCACGACATGCGGACCGGCTTGATCCGGTGGATGCTTTACGTACAGAATAAAGTTGATATAAGAGTAAGGGTGATATAAAAACGTTGGAATACAATACAAAAACAAAAATTGGTCGGGACAGAAAGATTCGAACTTTCGACCCCCAGCACCCCATGCTGGTGCGCTACCAGGCTGCGCTATGCCCCGACGATAAGATGAATAACTGGAACCAGCTATTCTGTTTGTGGCGCACATTATAAACACTGCATTAGCCTATATCAAGAAATTTTCAATACCGAGTCATTAACAACCCCCAGCATGGGGTGCTGGGGGTCAATTTTAAAATTATTACTCACAATTAAAGCACTTTCATTGCCACTTTAATAAAAATGGTTTATAAGTGAGGTTTATTTAAAACAGTGAGAGAACTATGGCCATTACACAAGACCAGATTGTAGCAATTAAATACAAAGCATCCGTTGACAGCGATATTATTGATCAGAATATGGGCGATGAAGCCCCCTTATTTTTTATGTATGGCCGTGGTCAGATGATGCCCGGACTGGAAAGCCGTATTGCCGAAATGAGTATCGGTGATTCTTCCGATCTGGAAATTCCAGCTTCTGAAGCCTATGGTGATTACAATCCTGAAGCCGTGCAAAGTGTACCTAAAGAGCACCTTGCTCATCTGGAACTGCATGAAGGCATGGTATTACAGGGACAGGATGAAAATGGTCAGCCCGTTATGGTAGTGGTCAAGGAAATTCAGGATGATATTATCATTATGGATCATAACCACCCATTAGCCGGTAAGGATGTCAGTTTTTCTGTCACTATTAAAGAAATTCGTGATCCCAGCCCGGAAGAGCTAGAAATGGGTCTTGCAGCAGAAAACCAGCAGGAACATGATCACAGCGGTGGCTGTTGTGGTGGTGGTAAGGGTGATGAAGGTGATGAAAGCGGCTGCGGCTGTCACTAATACCTACCTGAGATCTGGATAAGAACCCAGTCATTTACCTAAATACAGAGAGTTTTCATATCACTCTCATCTATTCTGATTGTCGGTTTGTCTTTTTTATGACAATAGGCAATCAGAGAACCAATAAGGTTCAACATAAAACCACTTACGCTTCTATGACGTGAATGTTCAATCTGTGTAATATTTTTTAGCTGATCATTAACCGTTT
>JANELJ010000299.1 GCA_024511395.1 Gammaproteobacteria bacterium
TTTTTTCCTGTTTTTACTGAATTATTTTGTTTACCTCGGAGTAACAGGGGCCGGGTGTCCCTTGATGAAGTTTCGACAGCATGGACGCTGCCGAAAAGCCTCTAGGGATGGCTCTTGATTATAAGAGAAAGGCGTCTTCACAAGAGCACTACGGGCAGCTAAAACGGCTTTATAGGCACTATCCCAATCAGACAAACTGCCCCGGCCCCTGAGTATGCCAGTCGGTTACCTTCTGGAATTTATGCGCAATATTTAACAGCTTCGCCTCATCAAAGTGTCTGCCAATTAACTGCAATCCTACCGGACGGTTATTCACAAACCCCGCCGGAATTGACATGCCCGGCAGACCGGCCAGGTTGACCGCAATAGTATAAATATCCGACAAATACATGGTGATGGGATCATCCATCAGTTCACCGATATTAAAAGCCGGTGAAGGAGCTGCCGGTCCCATAATGACATCAACATTTTCAAAGGCATTATTAAAATCGTTACTGATCAGACGACGGGTTTTCTGGGCTTTAACATAATAGGCATCATAAAAACCTTCTGATAAGGCATAGGTACCCACCAGAATACGCCGCTTAACCTCCGGCCCGAAACCCTCACCACGAGAGCGGATATACAGGTCATTCAGATCCCTGGGATTTTCACAGCGATGTCCGAAGCGCACACCGTCCATACGCGATAGATTAGAAGAACACTCTGAAGGCGCAATAATATAGTAGGTGGGTACCGCCAGCTTACTATTAGGCAGACTAATTTCACTGACCACCGCACCCATTTTTTCATATTCCTTAATGGCGTCTTCAATAACTTTAGCCACCGCATCATCCAGTCCTTCAGAAAAATATTCTTTGGGCAGGCCAATTTTTAAACCGTCCAGTTCATTATTTAAAGACCCGGTATAATCCGGTACATCCTTATCTACACTGGTGGAATCACGCAGATCCAGACCAGCCATGACATTTAACAGCAGTGCCGCATCTTCAGCGGTACGGGTCATGGGGCCGGCCTGATCCAGACTGGAGGCAAAGGCAATCATACCGTAACGGGAAACCCGGCCATACGTGGGTTTTAAACCGGTAACACCACAGAAAGAAGCCGGCTGACGGATGGAACCGCCGGTATCCGTACCGGTTGCCGCCGGTGCCAGACGGGCGGCAACCGCTGCTGCCGATCCGCCGGAAGAACCGCCAGGTACTGCCTTCAGTGCCCAGGGATTTTTAACCGGACAATACCATGAGGTTTCATTAGAAGACCCCATGGCAAATTCATCCATATTGGTTTTACCCAGCATTACTGCACCAGAGGCATTAAATTTTTCAATAACCGTAGCATTATAGGGCGAAATAAAAGGATCCAGCATTCTGGAGCCGCAGGAGGTTTTAACATCTTTAGTACAGAAAATGTCTTTCTGTGCCAGCGGAATACCGTTTAACAGTCCTGCCTGCCCGGCCGCACGCTGTGCATCGGCCTGTTGAGCCTGTTCCAGCGCCCGTTCAGAAGTTACCGTGATAAAACTGTTTAAGTGTTGATCCAGAGAACTAATTCGATCCAGGTAACTTTGGGTCAACTCAACACTGGAAAACTCTCCCGCTTCCAGACCGCTTATTAATTCTGCAATGGTTTTATTGTGCATGTTTTACTTAAATCCTTAATCTACAACAAGCTGTACTTTCTTTGATTATGAGGGCAGACTGCCTGGGCTTATTCTACAACCCTGGGTACCAGGAATAAGCCTGCTTCTGTTTCAGGCGCATGAGCCATCAGGTTTTCACGGTCATTGGTTTCAGTTACTTCATCAGGACGCAGACGCTGAACTCCATCCAGTGGATGAGCCATGGGTTTAACATCATCAGTGTCCACGGAATTGAGCTGTTCAACCATATCCAGAATATTGGTCAGATTGGTGGCATATTCGGGTATATCCTGTTCATCGATACCCAGTCTTGCTAAAAAAGCAATTTTTTCAACATCACTTTTATCCAGTGTGTACATTGAGTTACTCCCGTTACTTCAAATTCAAGGTGCAATTAAGATACATAAGTTACCATAAATATGGTAACTTATGCAGTCATTCACAAATGAAAGTTGGACATTTTTTAATATTATTTCTAAAATGTTAAAGTTTAGAGTTTCAGCTCCCCCAAAAAGGAGAATCATTTAAAATTTATTGATTACCTCAGTTAACCGATAGTCCGTAACAGGAACCGGGTATCCTTTGCTGAAGCCGCCGTGAATCCACCCATGGAGGCTTTTCGACAGCCTCCATGCTGTCGAAACTTCATCAAGGGACAACCGGCTCCTGTTACTCCGAGGTAAACAAAATAATTCAGTAAAAACAGGAAAAAAAAGCAAAAAACAGTTGACAAAAATTCGGCAGCATTGCTGCCTTCAGTAAGAAAAAACAAACTTCTGTAGGCCGCAATGCTCACCAAAGGATACAGCAATATCCCCAGTGAACTGTTTTATTACATAACATTTTTAACCCGAGCGCTACCCCTAGGAGCGCAAAAACCTTTATTGAGTTACTAATGGGCAGTTTATTAACTCAATCGGGGTTTGTAACCAGTGCTATCTGGATACTGGACATGGCCAGGCAATGGCCCGGTTATTATAAATGGCTTGAAACTGGTCAGTGGTCTTATCTTAAACTGATGAGACAGTGGAC
>JANELJ010000300.1 GCA_024511395.1 Gammaproteobacteria bacterium
CTAATTATCCGCTTACACTGAGAACATAATGAAAGTACTGCTGGTTGAAAGCTCACGCTTTCATCAAATCATGATCTCCCAAATCTTTAATAATGAAGGTCTGGTAGTGCGCATTGTCAATTCATCCGATGAAGCCATTATGGTTCTGGAAGATGAAACCATGGACTTTATCTGCACGGCTTATCACCTGCCCAGTGGTTTTGATGGGATTAAGCTTGCTCAGCAAGTCCGCAATAATCCTGAAACCAGAGATACTCCGGTTATTCTACTGACATCTAACGAAATTGATTAGAGCTTTGATTATGCTTATGATTCCGGTGTAACAGAAATATATAACCGCAGTAATATTAATGCCCTGTCGCGTAACCTGAAAGCCTCTATTGAGAATAAATGCCATGAAATCAATGCCCGGGTACTGTTTATTGAAGACAATAAAACCGTTGCCCGACATATGATCAAACAGATGGAATCCTTAAAAATATCCGTCCGGCATTTTTACAGTGCTGAAAAAGCGCTGCAGTCCTTTAAAAAGTCTCCCAAAGAGTACGATTTAATCATTACCGACCTGATTGTGGAAGGCAGACTGAACGGCATGGGCTTAATCCGTGAAATACGCAAAATTTATCCCGACCATTCCAAACTGCCTATCCTGGTGGTATCTGGTTACGATGCCCCCCCGACGCATTGAGCTGCTACGTATTGGCGCCAATGACTACATTGTTAAGCCACTTATCAAACAGGAACTCAGTGCTCGCCTGAGTAACCTGATCACCACCAAGCAGCTGTTTGATCAGGTTAAAATTCAGCAGGAGTAGTTATTCAACCTAGCCATGACCGATCAGCTGACCGGTCTGTATAACCGCCATTCACTCAGTCATCTGCTGCCTAAATATTTTAACTCCACATCCGGTCACACTACTCCCTTAAGCCTGATGGTGCTGGATATCGATCATTTTAAGCATATTAATGATACCTACGGCCATACCTGCGGAGACGATGTACTGAAAAAATTCGGCCAGCTGATTAGCTCCAGTTTTCGTTCTGAAGACCTAGTGGCCCGTTATGGTGGAGAGGAATTTGTAGTGCTGATGGCTCATGCCCCCATTGAACATGCCCTGGAAAAAGCCGAAGAACTCCGCAAATATATTGAGAGCCACTTGATAGAAGGGCTTAAAATCACCATAAGTATAGGCATAGCCAGTGCGGACAGTCATGCCGCCTTTGAAACCTTGTTTAATCAGGCAGACAGTGCCCTGTATAATGCCAAGAACAGCGGCCGGAACCAGACCATTATTTATCCGGTTAATTCCATTGCAGTTTAAAAATGATTGTCCTCTGGTTAACTTGCACTGATTACGCCCATTAACCCCAGGAATACTACGCCGATTATTGATCCTGCTACTGCCCTGCCCGGACGAACTGAAGCCATGCCCGTTAATAACAATCATTTTATTAACCAGCATCCGCTGCAGCGGGCAGACCGGACATAATGAAGTGGTGCTGGTGGTTTTTGACCCGCAACAGACCCGTTACCAGGATTTACTTAAACTGTTCTGGGAAAGTCATAATCCAACCCAGAGCATGCGTCAGGGTAATGATCGCGGCACTCAGTACCGCTCAGGTATTTATACCTTTTCCGAACAGCAGCAGAAGCAGGCTCTGGCTAGCCGTGAGCACTATCAGCAGTGGCTAAATACTCATGGGTTTGGAGAAATTACCACTGAGATCCTGCCTGCCGGCACGTTTTACTATGCCAAAGACTACCATCAGCAGTACCTGACCAAAAATCCGGGCGTCTATTACGGACTTGGTGGGATTGGTGTGGCTTATCAGGACGAGCTGTCCTGAGGTTCCTTACACATTAACCAAGCAAAGATCCCGGTAGCCAGAAAAGGCAGGATAGCCAGATACAGGTTCAGCTCAAAGGAACAGAATAAGCCTTTTGAATAACAATTCCAGCCATTGCTCAGGCCGGACATCCAGGCCAGAGCCGGTACCGGAATACCGGAATGTTCACCATATAACAATAAACCGGGTGCCAGAAAAACCGCTAGGTAGGTACTGCGCCAGAAACAGGACACCTGATGCTTAATAAGCCATTTTCTACCCCATAAAACCAGGACAATATAAACCAGCAGCGCCAGCACCAGGGCGCCTATAACGACCAGGCCACTATTCAAAATTGACCTCACATAAAAGGAAATTACTCATGTTGCGCATTTTATCCTTATCTTTGATTATTACAAGCTTCCTGCTGTCTCTCGCTGCTTTTGCAGGACAGGTCAGTATTGAGAACGCCCAGATTAGCCCCCTTGGTGGACAGCAATACCGTTTTGACGTTACCTTGAAACATCAGGACAGCGGCTGGGATCATTATGCTGATCGCTGGGATATACTCTCACCAGACGGCGTTCTGCTGGCAACCCGCACCCTGTCACCCGCATGTTAATGAACAGCCGTTTACCCGCTCATTAACTGTGACACTGCCGTCAGGCATAGGTTCCGTTGTAATTAGGGCCCATGATAGTGTTCATGGTTATGCTAAACAGACAATGGGCTGGGACCATACAGAATATAAACCAGTATCATGGCACCCCAGAGCATATGATCCATCATCCCCACCATATTGTAATAGTCGGTTAATGAATAGGCATAGGCCG
>JANELJ010000301.1 GCA_024511395.1 Gammaproteobacteria bacterium
CTTAATCAACTCATGGTTTATGTCCAGCATGTTTTCAAGACGCATCCTGAACAGGTCTTCCTGAGGTATTTTTGGCTGTTTCTCTGGCTTCATTTTGGTCTGGAAATTTGCAAGGTAATAAGGCTTATTTTACCAAAAACCTGCAAATTTAACACCCATAATCAAGCAATATTTCTTTATAAATCAATGTGCTATGATTTATTCAGGTCGGACTAATTAAAAACCTGAAATTAAGACTATAGTAAAATTATTATCACAAATAAAATAAAAAAAGCACCTAATCGCTACATTCCTTAGATCTGGATCAGGGCGGAGCATATTTTTAATAATTCTCATTTAAACGCAAATATCGTATCCATTGTCCGTACTCCTTGCTGAAGACGCCGTGAATCCATCCATGGCGGCTTTTCGGCAGCATCCCTGCTGCCGAAACTTCATCAAGAAGTACAGACAATGGATACTCAGTGTCTATAAATGTAATATTTATTCATATTGAACATATTTTAATCAAAGTATGTTCCGGCCCTGAGATTTGGATTCAGTTTTATCTTACGGGGTACTGCTTAAAGCTGTACCAGTATGAAAAGACTGCAAACGCTGCAGCTTATCTGAGCGTTTCTGCACATCTTTATAAGCCCGTTTAAAATAACTGCGCAGGGATTTCTTCACATGAGGGTTTACATCCTTAAGCGGAATCTCTTTAAGGACAGCAAAAATAGCCAAGGCATAGGTAATATCATATTGTGACAGAAAGGACTGGCGCTGAACCTTCTGCGGCTGACAACTGCCGCAGGTGGTATTACGGTATTCAAAGGCACTATTGGCAAACATTAACCCGAACCCCATAAAAACCGCTAGTACTTCGGTAATATGCGGCCAGTTATCTTCTCCGCCCGGCGGCAGATTTTGAGCCATTGATCCCAGATAATGTGCCAAAGTGTGGGAAAATGAAGCAATAATGGCTTCCGGATTAGTCACCTGGCGGGGGTCATATAAAATAGCCAGGCTTTCAGCTTCATTCTGACTGTCGGCAATACTTCCTTCCATAGTTCTTAAAGAAGAACCCTGAATCGTTAATTGAGCCTGTTGGGTCAGACAGGTCTGATCCGTGGTTAAACGGCAGGGCCAGTGTTTTAAACCGGCGTATTCCCTGACATTATCAAAGATAATCTGCGCCATTTCCTGTACACTGGACGCCGTACCCAGAAAATGCCGGTTAGAAGGGATAACCAGAATACTGTCTTCAAAGAACAGTTCAGCATCAAAATTTTCCAATGCCCAGGCATAGACATCAAATAACCATTGCACCGATTCTTCATCGAGAACCGGGGATGTTTTTAAAAAACCTAAAATAATACTGTCTCCGTAAAATTGAATCTGTAAGTTCTAAAACCTGCACATTAACCACTGCTTGAACTCTAAGAGTAGGTGGTTTTCCTATATTTTAGTATATTAGCAAATAATAATGGATAGATTTTAAAATAAGTTCTATACTATATAGATTATTATAAATGAGCAAAAGTAAGGAGAAAACAATGCTCTTCCAAAAACGTAAATTAATTATGACTGCCTGCACAGTTCCGACTTTTCTGGCTGTTGTCGGGTTCAGTCTGGGGGTAGCCCATGCCAGTGAGACTGCGCTCAATACTGATACTGTCAATTTCCAGGGCCAGGAATATCGCTATCTGCCTGTTGAGGCATTTAATAGACCAGTAAGCAGACCCAGAACAGCTGTTAACCGGACTCCGGTTCAGGCAGTCAGGCACCCGATGGCCGGCAATTATAACAAGCCCCGGTATAATAATACCCCATATAGCAATACCGGATATAATAATGCCCGGCCTTATCCAAATAATATCAGACCTTATTCAGCCAGACCACCTGTAAATCGCCCCGTACCCTATGGCAGACCCGGACCAGTAGCCGGACCTCGCCCTTCTGGAGCACCGCCGTTAAATCCACCTTTTGCGGGTCCAGGCAACCAGTCAACACCTGGCAATTCAGCCGTCGTTATTCGCGATCCTGACATCCCGAAAGAATATGCCAATAACCCGTATATTAATGGTAGCTATACCAGCAAGCCACCACCTCCGGTAAATAATCCTAATACTGGCCGACACGGCGGTGGCAGCGGCCCCTTTAAAAACATGGGCTTCGGACCCTTTAACGGCAATGATGCCCCTTGGGAAACCTGGCCCTTTGGTTCTAAAGACAGTTTCTGGAGTCGAAAAGAATTTCCTTTAAAAAATCAACACCCCAGTGACTGGTTTAACCCCGGCGATCCTAAAGAAGGCCTGGCCGTTATGTGGGATGATTTAATTGCTGCACCTGACGATATAGGCACTATGCCCGGCGGCTGGAATATTCCTTCTGTGCGCGTTCCTAATCCGGTGGATCTTGAAGACCAGCTGGAAAAAGCCAGTAAGGAATTGCCCGATTTGATTCGTGTTTATGAATAAAACCTGTCTATGATTTATTTTGTCCCTTTAAAAATAAAGGGACAAAATAATATCTGCCTGTTAGCTTCCCTTTTACCTATATCCTACCTTTATTTAGTCCGACCTGAATAAATCATAGCACATTGATTTATAAAGAAATGTTGGCGAATTATGGGTGTTAAATTTGCAGGTTTTTGGTAAAATAACCCTTATTACCTTG
>JANELJ010000069.1:0-2146 GCA_024511395.1 Gammaproteobacteria bacterium
TATTATTCAGGTTGAACTACATACCGTTAAACTCAGCTGTTTAAGTGAGACACAATGCCAGCTGCTCTGGGATCGCTCCATTGAGTTTATCAGGGAGTTTGCAACCAGCCCCATTCTTTATCAAACTAATCGAATTGTAGTTACCGATACCCCAGAAAAACAACAGGACATTGCCATGAGTTTAACCAAACTCGATACCCGGGAGTCCGACAGCAAAAAAGACCTGGTATTTCAGATACGTTGTCGCCCAGAACGCATAGGCCAAGAATTCTGTAATAGTGAAGAAGTTTCCGGCTTATTAACTGAATTTAAAACCATTGCATATAAAATTAATCAACAAAAGCCCTCTCCCGGAGGGAAATGGAATAAGTGCTTGAAACTATTTAGGAGTCTGCAGTCAGGCTTTTAACCAGGAACAGCCATTTTAATGGCCAGTTTTCATCCGGCTTTCTGGCAAAGCGGGTACGCACATATCGGCTCAACTGCCCTTCCATAAAGCTGGTCAGAATTTCTGCAAAATAACCGATATTCCCCTGATAATGAAACTGACCTTTTAGTTCACCTTCCCTGAGCACCTGGCGTAACTGGGTTTCAATTCTCTGAAAAAACTGATCAGTACGTTTTAATAAACGTTCATGTTCACCAATCAGGGCATCACCAAGCAGCACCCGGGTAATACCTGGATTTTTAGCGGAAAAACCAAGCACAATAGCCGTGCTCCTCTCAACCTGAGCAAAGACACCGTCCTGCTCAGCCAGCACTTTATTAATTAAGCCGAATACACTTTCCTCACTGAACTCAATCAGGGCTTCAAACATTTTTGCCTTGCTGGGAAAATGACGGTATAGAGCCGCTTCTGAAACACCGACTGCTCGTGCCAGGCCGGCTGTGGTAATACGTTCACCAGGATTTCTTTCAAGCTCCATAGCCAGAGCCTGAAGGATCTGTTCCTTGCGGTTTATTTTAGAGGCTTTCACTTGTGTAGAACAGTTACTGCTCACTCGTCATCCCTGGGGCAATCGCCAAAAATCAGTGTGCCGATACCTTCATCGGTAAATAATTCCAGCATCACTGCATGTTCTATCCGCCCATCTATAATATGAGCAGAACAGACATTATTCTGTACTGCTTCCAGAGCGCAGCATATTTTAGGCAGCATACCGCCGTGTATGGTACCGTCTGCTATCAATTCGTCTACTTTTTTTATACTTAAGCCGGTCAGCAGTTTTTCATGTTTATCCAGCAAGCCACGAATATTAGTCAGCAGGATCAGCTTTTCGGCATTTAATTCTTCGGCCAGTTTTCCGGCCACCAGATCCGCATTAATATTATAGGATTCACCGTCCTTACCCAGACCAATGGGCGCAATGACCGGAATAAAATCACCATGGATCAGCATATCAATAACCGAAGTATCGATATTAGTTACTTCACCCACATGACCGATATCAATAATTTCCGGGGTATTCATTTCTTCCGACTGATGAGAAAACTGCATTTTTTTTGCACTGATCAGTGCACCATCTTTACCCGTCAGCCCAACCGCTTTGGCACCATGAGAATTTAACAGCGAAACGATTTCCTTATTAACCTGTCCCCCTAAAACCATTTCCACAACATCCATAGTTTCTTTATCGGTAATGCGCATGCCTCCGACAAAATGACTTTCCTTGCCTACTCGTTTAAGTAGGTCACCAATTTGCGGCCCACCGCCATGGACAACAACAGGATTTAAACCTACCAGTTTTAATAATATGATATCCTTGGCAAAACCGTTTTTCAGTTTTTCATCAATCATGGCATTACCGCCATATTTTATAACAATTGTTCTACCCTGAAACTTGCGAATATAGGGTAACGCCTCACTTAAAACGTGAGCAATAGTGTTTGCGGAACTCGTGTTAATACTCATAATTTTATATATCTCTTAAATTTTTTCGCTGATTTAGCAACCCCCTCAATCCCCCTTCTAAAGAAGGGGGAAATAAAATAGCTAATTTAAAAGGGAAATTCCAGTCCGGGTTCAACTTCCATAAGTGCGGCTTTAAAGCTGTTGGCAATGCGCTGCAGTGCTTTTTCATTATCTGCTTCAAAACGCATGGTCAGATTGTCACTGATGTTAGAGGCCCGTACCAACCACCAACCA
>JANELJ010000069.1:2246-8791 GCA_024511395.1 Gammaproteobacteria bacterium
GCATCAGGCAGTTTAGCAAAAATCTGCCGTGATTTTCTCAAATCAATGGATAATATTTCCAGAATCTGGGCCGTAACAAACAGGCCGTCATCAAACCCATACCAGCGATCTTTGATAAAGATATGATCGCTCATCTCACCCTCCAGCAATGCACCAGTTTCAAGCAGTTTACTCTTCATAAAAGAATGCTCACTTTTGCACATCATCGGCTTACCGCCCAGTTCACGGATAAATGGTTCCAGTTTGCTGGATGATTTAACATCATAAAGAATAGTGGCTTCCTTATTACGGCTAAGAATATTTTATTCAGTACCAGTGTCAGGTATTCCTTATCAACGGCCTTGTCATCATCCACTCTTATATCGGATGCAGGCGCCGGAGTGGATGGAACATAATCCTCATCAATGGCTTCTGGTTTAACTATTTTATCCGCTGTTTTTGTTTCTGCCTTATCAGACTCCGTTTTTTTAACCAGCCGGGAAACCAGGCGGACCAGCATAAGAATATAATCGAAGTTTGCTATCTTATCCCTTAATATAAGCCCAGCCTGCTCCTGAAGATTATTTAACTCTTTTTCTGCATTGGCTTTAACCTGTTTCTGAAAATTGTTTTCTACACTGGTTTTCGGCATAAAACAGCTCTAGGGCCAGTGCAAGAAGCAGAATGATAAATGAACCCAGACGCGCAAGTTTTTTCTTTTCTTGATCTATTTTTATCGCAGACCTGTCTTTTTTGGCCCCTTTAATCTTTTTTTTATTCCCTTTTTTCTGGCATTACTCCTCCAGTTTTTCCTTTCGCTTTGCCGCTTTTTCTTCCTTGATCATCTCCTGAATTTTTACTTTTGTCTCATTCATATAATTGTTCCGCTCAATTTATCTGGCTGTATGACTGGTTTGCGATATTAATGGCTTTTTCCAGGTTAATGACTTCCAGTATGCCCAAAGCCACCTTCTCCGCGCTGGCTTTGATCAAAGGAGTCAACTATTTTCAATTGCGCTTGTACAACCGGAACAAAAACCAGTTGCGCTATACGCTCACCCGGTTTAATGGTAAAAGCACTATTGCCTCGGTTCCAGCAGGATACAAATAGCTGCCCCTGATAATCTGAATCAATCAACCCCACTAGATTACCCAGAACAATGCCGTGTTTATGTCCAAGTCCGGAACGTGGCAGGATCATGGCTGCCATATTATTATTAGCAATATGAATCGCCAGCCCGGTAGGAATTAACAGTGTTTCACCCGGTAATAATTCATGATCTTTATCAAATATAGCCCGTAAATCCATTCCTGCAGAACCATCCGTTGCATATTCCGGTAACGGGAATTCTGTACCGACTCTGGGGTCAAGAATTTTTACATCCACTTCGTTCATAATCTATTTCCAGTCCTTCTTTTTATTGCGGTTTTCATATTGCAGAACAATTTCTTTTATCAGCTCTCT
Source organism: Gammaproteobacteria bacterium (assembly GCA_024511395.1). Taxonomy (GTDB): domain Bacteria; phylum Pseudomonadota; class Gammaproteobacteria; order GRL18; family GRL18; genus JANELJ01. The sequence goes on from JANELJ010000069.1 coordinate 3,691, forward strand.
AGCCAGCTGCTGTTTTGTGGTTTCAGGTAATACTTTTTGCTCAATACCTGCCTCAGAATTTTTACAAAATAACACGAGCTCATTAGTATCACTATCAAACCCCATGCTTCGACCCGTATTATCACTGCCCACCCGGTTGGCGGCAATCATATCCAGTTTTTTTCTGTTCAGTTTATCCAGAGCGTATTTTTCCAGCTCTGTGGTTTCAGCTGCAAAGCCAATAGTAAACAGTTTTTCATTGTGATTGGATACATCCAACAGGATATCAGGGTTTTTTACCAGTTCTATAGTCATAGTATCCTGAGATTTTTTAATTTTCTGACTTTTGGCCTCTACCGGTCGATAGTCCGCCACTGCAGCCGTGGCAATAAAAATATCCATATTATCCAGCTGTTCAAATACCTTTTCATGCATCTGCACGGCACTGCGGACTTTATAACAGTTCACACTTTCAGGTGCATCAAGTACCACCGGGCCGCTGACCAAGGTCACTTCAGCACCAGCCTCAGAAGCCGCACGCGCTATTGCATAGCCCATTTTACCGCTGCTGCGGTTGCTAATATAACGAACCGGATCAATATACTCTATGGTTGGGCCTGCGGTAATCAGCAGTTTTTTACCCTTTAGCAAATCTGAAAGGCTCTGCTGTTCTTTTAACTGCTGCAATTGCTGTTCACAGAACTGCATGATACTTTCGGTTTCTTCCATGCGCCCGGGCCCATTATCCCCACAGGCCTGCTCTCCCCGGGCCGGGCCAATCAGACTAATAGCTGTCCGACCTTTGAAGCGCTTAATATTTTCCTGGTTGACCTCACTACGCCACATCTGCTGATTCATAGTCGGGGCTATAATAAGAGGAGCGGCACTGGCCAGACAAATAGTAGTCAGCAAATTATCAGCCACTCCCTGGCTGATTTTAGCGATGGTATTAGCCGTTGCCGGTGCTATTAGAATTAAATCCGCCCAGCGGGCCAGCTCTATATGCCCCATACCAGCTTCAGCGGCTTTATCAAATAAGTCACTGCGTACCGGGTTAGATGACAGAGCCTGAAAAGTCATGGAAGCCACAAACTGTTCCGCTGACGGGGTCATGACCACCTGTACCTGAGCACCCGCTTTAATCAGCAGACGTAATAATTCTGCAGACTTGTAGGCGGCAACCCCCCCGCAAACCCCTAAAATAATTTTTTTATCCTGGAAAAGTGACATAGCTAACTATTTTACCAATTAGTAAGTACTTACCGCAATAAGTATTCCACTCTGTACACGGATAATTTTTCAGACTATGACCTGTGTCAGAAAATACCGGCACACTTCTCAATAGTTTTTTTATAAAATATAACAAATCATCATCTGCATAAGGATTTGCTATGTCTATTACTAACTGGCTGAAAGCCGAACGTCCCCGGGGAAAATTACTCCAGCGCGGTGCCACAGCACTCAGTGATGCTGAATTGCTGGCCATTTTTTTACGCACCGGCACCCGGGGGATGAGCGCCATTGATCTGGCCTGTCATCTGCTCAATGAGTTTTCATCCCTGCGCAATCTGTTTGCCGCTGATCTGGAAACATTTTCCCATGCCAAAGGAGTCGGTACTGCCAAATATGTGCAGTTACAGGCAGTACTGGAAATGTCACAGCGCTACCTGGCAGAAACCATCAGCCGACAGGATACTATCAGCAGTCCACAGGATACCCGACTGTATTTAAAAAGCCGCTTAAGACATAAGCCTCATGAAGTCTTTGCCGCCCTGTTTCTGGATAACCGGCACCAGGTCATTAAATTTGAAGAACTGTTTCAGGGTACCATTGACGGCGCCTCGGTATATCCCCGGAAAGTCGTCAAAAAAGCTCTGCAGTATAATGCTGCAGCAATGATTGTAGCTCATAACCACCCCTCAGGAATCGCAGAACCCAGTCAGGCAGATGAAAGTATTACCCGCCGTTTAAAGGATGCTCTGGGTCTGGTGGATATCCGGCTGCTGGACCACCTGGTGATTGGTGATGATGAAATTATTTCTCTGGCAGAACGCGGGATTTTGTAACAGAAGGCTAGTCATCCTGGTAGTAATAATCGTATTTATCCAGCACTGAACTCATAAAAGTCCAAGCTTCGTTATAAGACAGGCCGCTGTCATCAGGAATAATAATTTTGACATACAGTTTGTCTTTATAGCGGTCTTTTAAAGCTCTGAGCTTTTTATGCATAACAGCCTCAGAAATTGTCTGGTAAGGATTATGATCCGATTCCCGGAACTGGATATGAGCTTTACCGGCCTGCTTTTCATAACGCACTTCCACTACGTACTTACCAATGGCTGAACGGGACGGTTTGATAAGCTTGTTATACTTATCTTCCAGCTCTTTATAATCACCCACCAGCACCGTGTGCTGCTGCTGAACCTCAGCGATCCGGCGTTCATAACGACTGATGCTGTCCTGGTATTGCTGATTCTGCTGATTCAGTTTCAGCAATTCCTGTTCACGGTTCTCCAATTGTGCCATCTGTGCCTGTAGTTCCCTATCACGCCGGGACAGAGCAATGGCTTTAACTTCCAGTTTGGTCTTAAGAGAATCCATGGATGTTTCAAGTTGCGCCAGACGCTGCTGAACCCTGTGTAACTCACTATCTCTTGCTGTAATAGTGCGTTCTAGCTTGCGTTTTTGTTCGTTTAAACGGGTTAAATTCTGATCCTGTTCCACAATCAGTTTATCACGTTCCGAGGCACTTTCTCTGGCCTGCATTAATTGCAGACGCAGCATGGACAGTTCACTTTGAGTCTGGGTCAGGCGTTCTTCCAGAGTGGCTTTTTCCTGGGATGTTTTCTGAAAGACTTCGGAGGTACGTCGCTCTGCTTCAAGTGATTCCTGCAGTTTACGCATTATTTCCTGGCGCTTGTTAAGACTGGCTTCAAGCTCCTGAGAGGTTTTTTGCTGCGCGACCATACTAGCTTTTAAACGCTGAGATATTTTCTGCTCCACCTCAATACGGGTTTTAAGCTCATCTACCAGCTCCCAGTTCTTAACAATTAAAATACTGGTGGTGATTAAAAAAATCATCACCACGACTGTCATAATATCTGTAAAAGACGGCCAGAAAGAATCTTCCACCAGATGCTGATAATTCTGTCTGAGATCAATAAAGCCGTCATTCATAGCAGCTTACTCACGCTCAGGAGGGTTTCTGATTAGAGGGGTGATGAGGGTGGTCTTCCGGCAGACGGAAGCCAAGCCGAAGCAGTTCCTTAATTTCACTAAGATCTTCTGACATACCGCTGACCCTGTCATCAAACTGAGAGGTGATCTCATTGACTTTAGTTCCCATTTCCAGATACTGCTGCTGGGACAACTGCATATTAGCCGCAGTATGGCGCAGAGATTTAATAAGTTCTGCCAGCTGATGCACCATATTCTCACTCTGATGTGAGAAGCGCGGCATAAGATGCTGAGTAGTCACCTGTTCAATGGCACTGAACAGATTGGTCTGGACATCGGTCAGTTTCAGATAAAAATAACCAAAGAACATATAACAGACAATGGCTGTTGTGGTGGTTGACAATGCAGTAGACATGCCGTGAATCACCTGCCCCATACTGCTGACACCATTATTTTCCATTAAGCTGGAAGCCCCCATCAGGGCAATTGATAATGAAATAATGGTACCAAATACACCCGTAAGAATAAGGACATTGGAGACAAAACGGGGCAAACTCAGACGGGTGCTTTCAGAAGCGACCATGGCCGCCGCAAGCGCACTTTGATTAACTGGTGCATGTTGACGGTAAATATCCTTCATAGTCACATAGCGATGGGCAATCAGGCTTTTCTCATAAATACCCTTGACCGGATTGTTACTTTCCTTATGCAGATTAACAATAAGCTTGCCCAGTGCCCGTTCCTCACGCCAGTAAAACAATAAGGACGATACCTGTTTGGCCATACCCAGCAGGAACAGGCCGAGAATAGAACCATTAATAAAATAACCGGTATTAGTTAACTGGTTTTTAAGATAAACATTCTGGATATAATCGAACTGAAAGTAGATCAGCACTACCAGTAAAAGAGATAGAATGATCAGACGCAGAAGAATATTAAAGCTATAGCTGGATTTGAAGTGCATCATAAACAGATAATAAACTAATATAGATCGGCTTAGAATTAGGGTTTATACCTATGAACTATACCTATAAAAAGGTAACGTGGGCAGAATGCCCACGCTCTGGAACAGTGTTACAAATAAAAGTTATTTAAAAACTTCATTATTCTGCCGTTGACGGCGGATCTGTTCTTCAAAAAAATGTCTGTAATAAAACAGTGCACTGACACCATTGGCCCGTACATCCACTACTTTCCAGCCGTTTCTGGTTTTCAGAAACTTAAAGTCCGCATGTACAACCGTGCCATCTTCCTGCAGAATCCTGGCTGATGCCATAGCTTCATTCTCACTAGTACGACGAGAGCGGAAATTTTCTACCACGGGCGGATAATTACGGAAATTACTTAATTTCTGTACAAAGGTAGTAATAAACAGTTCCTTGAAAATCTGGGTAAACTGCTTTTGCTGTTGCTGATTCATGGTTTTGTAATAACGTCCGGCTACCCAGCGTGCCATATATTCAAAATCAAAATGCGGTGCAATTTCCCGGTTAAGAAAGTCAGTGATCTGCTCCAGCAAAGCCGGCTGGGGCGTGGACAGAAAATCAATCACCTTATTTATAGATTCTTCCAGCAATATTACCGGTGACTTACCGGTAACTACTGGCACCGGCAGGCTTTTCGGACGATAATGCTGAGAATAATACTTACCTGGATTCATGGGATACTGATAAGTCGTTGCCTCCTCACCACGTAAATCATGCACAATAACCCGCGCCTGTACTGTCATTGTATTAGCCAACAATACCAGTGCTGCGCCCCCTAAAAGCAATGTTTTTAATAATTTCATTGACCTTCCTTTCTGGTTTTATAATATTTTTATAATTTTTGTCTTAACTAAAGTTTAGAGTTTCAGCTCCCCCAAAAAGGAGAATCATTTAAAATTTATTGATTACCTCAGTTAACCGATAGTCCGTAACAGGAACCGGGTATCCCTTGCTGAAGC
>JANELJ010000070.1 GCA_024511395.1 Gammaproteobacteria bacterium
AATCAGTTAAAAAATGACTGGGGCATGAAACAGACATGGCAGAAAACCCGGAAGGTGTTACATCGATGGGTACACATTATTGCTCTGGTGTATATTATACCTCAATTGCGGGCTATTAAATATCCGGACCCGGTATTGCGCTTAATTGATAATACGCCCTGGCGAAAGAATACACCCATTACTGCCGGAAGAATACGAATGGGACTGATAAGGTATTTTTCGCAGGTTAGGGCCAGGGACAGGTGGAATAGTAAGCCCCAAAAATTCCAGCCGCCGGATACAGATATTTTAAGGCGATTTGAAGATTTGTTATAAAAACAATTTCAAAACAGTCGGTTATAAACAAATTGTTAAAGAACGTATGAGCGAAACAGGACTCTCATGGGTGAGCTTTCGCTCTAAACTTTAGTTTATAAATTACCTAAAAAAATTGCTTTGTGCTATAAATTCCTTTTTACATGAGACAGTGTACGGTTAGAATAGAGCAACAAAATCCTGCATAACTCTCGCATAAACTGAGGAATAGCTATGACCATCCGCCTTGGTATTGTAATGGATCCCATTGCAGCCATTAACACCAGAAAAGACAGCAGTTTCGCCATGCTGCTTGAGGCACAGAAACGCGGCTATGAAATCCATTATATGGAAATGTCCAATCTGTTTATTCAGGACAATACGGCCTGGGCCAGCACCCGTCAAGTGCAGCTTGAAGATGCCCCTGACAACTGGTATCGCTTTTTATCCGCAGCACAGAACATAGAACTTTCGGAACTGGATGTGATTTTAATGCGTAAAGATCCGCCTTTTGATATGGAGTACATTTATGCCACCTATATCCTAGAACTGGCAGAACAGAAAGGCAGTCTGATTGTTAATCAGCCACGCTCCTTGCGGGACGCTAATGAAAAACTGTTTACCCTGCAGTTTCCACAATGCACTGTTCCCACTCTGGTCAGTCGCAACAAGAAGCAGTTCAAACAGTTTTTACTGCAGCATAAAGATATTATTATCAAACCCCTAGGTGGCATGGGCGGCCATTCCATTTTCCGGGTTATGGAAAATGATCCGAATTTAAATGTTATTCTGGAAACCGTAACCAGCCATGGCAATGAATATATTATGGCCCAGCGTTTTATTCCGGAAATTACTCAGGGTGACAAGCGGATTTTAATTATCAACGGCACCCCGGTGGATTATGCTCTGGCCCGTATCCCGCCGGAAGGGGAAACACGCGGCAATCTGGCAGCCGGCGGCAGCGGTCTGGGCATACCCTTAACTGAACGGGATTACTGGCTTTGTGAACAAGTGGCTCCCCGCCTGAAACAGATGGGCCTGCTGTTTGTCGGTATGGATGTTATTGGCGATTATATCACCGAAATCAATGTCACCAGCCCGACCTGCATACGTGAACTGGATAAGCTGTATGATCTCAATATCAGCGCCCTGCTGATGGATGAAATTGAACAGAAACTGGCTCATTAATGCCTGGTTCCTATACTGATAAATTACTTATTCCTTGCTGCAGAATCCTATTGATTCTCAGTGTTCTGCTACTACCTGCTGCCTGCCATCAGGCGCCTTCCGCTAAACTTTATCAGCAGCAGTTATTTGCCTTCGGCACCCTGATTGATATCAGCCTTATCACCGACCAGCCTGAACAGGCACAGGCCGCCATTAATGCCGTCAGCCATGAATTTGACCGTCTGCACCGGCTCTGGCATCCCTGGCAGGGCGGGGAGTTGGCCTCAGTTAATCGTCAACTGGCCTCTTTACAGGTTATTCCCGTTTCTGAGGAACTGGCCAGCTTAATTCCACAAAGCAGCCGACTGTCAGAAAAAAGTAATGACCTGTTTAACCCGGCCATTGGCAAACTTATCCGGCTCTGGCAGTTTGATAAACTGGAAGATGAAAATTTTAACTTTTCTCTGCCTGATCCCCAAAAAATACAGGAAATAGTAAACCGTCATCCCCGGATGAGTGATTTAAAACTGACACGCACAGCAGATAACACTTATCTTCTGCAATCGAATAATCCCGCTGTCAGCCTAGATTTTGGGGCTTATGCCAAGGGCGTGGCCATTGAAAAAATGCTTGCCATTCTTAAACACTATCATATTAATAATGCCCTGATTAATGCCGGCGGCGATTTAAAAGCCATTGGGTCCAAAACCCTGGACGGCACCTCAACCCCCTGGCATATCGGCATTAAAAACCCTCAGAACACACTGGAACCGGTCCAGCCTACCATACTGGCCTCTATTGATCTGCATGATGGCGAAGCCCTGTTTAGCTCCGGTGATTATGAACGTTTTTTTACTGTCAATAATCACCACTATCATCATATTATTGATCCCCACACGGGTTATCCAGGTCAGGGGGTCAGAGCGGTGACCATTCTGGATAGCGATGCCGGGCGAGCCGATGCTGCAGCCACGGCCATTTTTCTGGCCGGCCCTGAACTCGCCCTGGATATTGCACGAAAAATGGATATAAAACACCTGCTAATTATGGCTTCAGATAAGCGCCTTTATATTTCCCCTGACATGGCTGCCCGTCTGCAGCTCAGAGTTGATTATCCAGTTGTGATACTAAAGGATAAAAAACACGTTTCTGCTACACAGCAGAATTATACTGCAAACCAGAAATAGCTCTTAAAATGAAGCCCGAACAGAAACCTGACCAGCAACCATTATCCAGCGCTTTCGTACTCCGTATAAACAGCGCTGACCTAGTTATTCTGGTTCTGACTATCGTGCTGCTGTTCTGGGTGTATAATCACCTGTGGTTTAACCAGTCCAGCGGCAAGGCGGATTATATGGTGGTACAGATTGATACTCAGGCACCGGTTCAGTATCCGTTGAACCAGAACCGGCTGCTGGAACTTGATGGCCGCAAAGGCAAAAGCATTATTGAAATCAGTCAGGGTAAGGTACGCTTTATTCATTCTACCTGCCGGAACCAGTTCTGTGTGTTTCACGGCTGGCTAAGTGCTCCGGGGGATACCACAGCCTGCCTGCCTAACCGCATCAGCATTGCAGTAAAAAGCCATTCGGTAAAAGACACTGAACACTTTGATGCCCTGGCAGGAGAGCGATAATGCAGCTGCATTTTACCACCCACCATGATGATCACCGTATTGCCCTGCTGGCTGCCCTGGCCATCAGCATCCATATTATTGAATCGGCTTTTCCCAGTCCCCTGCCCGGCATCAAGCCCGGCCTGGCCAATATAATCACCTTATTCTGTTTTATCCGTTACGGCTGGCAAACCGCCCTGCAGGTCAGCCTGCTGCGGGTGCTGATCAGCAGTTTACTGCTGGGTTCCTTTCTCTCACCGACTTTTTTACTCAGCCTGTCAGGCGCTCTGCTGAGCTTGGCCAGTCTTATCGTTGTTCAATGGCCTTTTAGACAACACTTAAAATATCAGCCCACAGCCATCGGTTATGCACTGATTGCCTCAATCAGTCATATCTGCGGCCAGCTTCTGGTGGCCTGGTACTTTTTTATCCCTCATCCCGGATTATTCAAACTATTACCGGTTTTCATAACTTTTGCCGTGCTACTTGGTTTGCTAAGCGGTATAATTACCCAGTTTTTAATAAAGACTAATACTGCCAGGGCCTGAATAGTTTTAATCTATGGCACATATAAAACCGCCTTATCTGCAATCCCGAATACAGCATAATGAAATTCTGCTTACGACATTTTTTATTACTGTGCTGGTGCATGCGGCTATTATCTTTGGTGTCAGCTTCCATATGCCTGACCCACCCAAACCCCGTACCAGTCAGACCCTCGATATTGTTCTGGTTAAAACCAAAGCTGAAAAAGCCCCGGAAAATCCGGATTTTCTAGCTCAGGCCGATCAAATCGGCGGCGGCAATGTCAAAGACAAAACCCGGCCAACCAGTAAAAATCCCGGTAAAACACCCAGCGAAGGTAATTTTGTTAAGGATAAACCTTCTGTTGCCCCTGTTCCGGAGCCTGTAAAACCAAAAAAGAAATCCATACTATCCGTTAACAAACCTGCCAAAAAGAAAGCACCTAAGCTGGTCAAAAAGAAGAAACCCATACCTAAAAATAAACCGGACCTGGTGGCCGATTATGTAGCGGATCTGCAGAAGCAAATTGTGGATATGGAAGCCGAACTGGATGAACAGCAGAAAATGTATGCCAAACGTCCCAAGGCTACTTATATTACTGCGTCCACCCGGCGCACACCGGATGCCATGTATCTGAAAGCCTGGACAAAAAAAATTGAACGTCTCGGTAATCTAAACTATCCTGATGAGGCAAGGCGTCAGAAACTGGAAGGGCAGCTGATCCTAACGGTGGCACTGAGTCCTGATGGTAATATTATTAATGTTAAAATCAGCAAATCCTCCGGCCACAAGGTTCTGGATGATGCTGCACGACGTATTGTTGAACTGGCGGCCCCGTTTGCCAAAGTACCCGAAGATGTTTTACAGGGTAATAATCGTCTGGTTATTACACGTACCTGGCAGTTTTCTCATGGGTCGGGGAATTGTTTTTCTTATAAATAATTGTGCAAGGGCAGCTTAACCTCTAATGAACCTGACCAATCATTTAATTATTGCCATGCCGGGACTGATGGATCCCATGTTTGAAAAATCCGTGAGTTTTATCTGTCAGCATACCGAAAAAGGCACCATGGGGTTGACCATCAACCGACTCATTGAAGTATCCTTTGGTGAATTACTCAAACAGCTGGACATTCCGGTAAAAACTCAGACTTTATCCGAACACTTTGCAGGTGTTCCTGTTTATCTGGGCGGCCCGGTGGATACCGAACATGGTTTTGTCCTGCACTCCAGTGAAAAATCTTCTGCCAGCTGGGGACAGTCTCTGAAAATCAATGATACCCTGTCCCTCAGTTCTTCCAAAGATATCCTGCGGGCTATTGCCGATGGTGAGGGCCCGGACAACTTTCTGGTCACCCTGGGCTATGCCGGCTGGAGCGAGGGACAGATTGAACGGGAAATGCAGGAAAACTCCTGGCTTAATGTCCCTGCGGACAATGATATCCTGTTTAATACCCCGTCTGAACAGCGCTGGGAAAGGGCCGCTGAAAAACTGGGTATTGATATTCATCTAATCTCGGGTGACATTGCTCATGCCTGATCAGAGTACTGATTATCCGTCTCATAGCACCTTTCTGGGTTTTGACTACAGCAGCAATAAAATAGGCATAGCTGTCGGCCAGCGCCTGACCAATACTGCGACCCCCCTGACCACTCTGATCTCACACCAGAAACGCATTGACTGGCCCGGTATTGAACAGCTTATCAAGCAGTGGCATCCGGCAGCCCTGGTGATTGGTCTGCCCCTGACCATGGACGGCGAAGAACAGGAAACCACCGAGGCAGTAAAAATTTTTGGCAATCAGCTCAATGAGCGGTACAATCTTCACGTACACTATATGGATGAACGCCTGACCTCACGGGAAGCCAGCGAAATGCTGGGCTATAATGGCATTACTTCCCCCCGGCGTAAAAGCAGACCGGGGAAAAAAGTAAAAAAACATCAGCAGCAGGGATATGATATTGACCAAGTGGCCGCTCAGCTGATTTTACAGGGCTGGCTGAATAGTTTTTAAAAGCTGACAGACAACAGGCAGGTTTATATTTTTTAGTAATTGTTTACCCCTTCCCTGATACGGACTAGCGACAAAAACACCAATAACTGGATATAATTTTATGGCCCACTCCGAAATGAACCTTAATCTGGAACAGCTACTGGAGCAAATATATACCGGGATCAGCCGGAAGCTGCAAAATCTGGATCCTGAGGATGTGGTCATGATCGGCATCCACACCGGCGGTTTCTGGATTGCCGAAAAAATTTATCAGTGCCTCAACCTGCCCACTCCGCTGGGCAGTCTGAATATTTCCTTTTATCGTGATGACTTCACCAAGATCGGCCTGCATCCAGATGTAAAGCCCTCACAACTGCCCGCTGGACTGGATGATAAACACATTATCCTGATTGACGATGTCCTGTTTACCGGCCGCACCATCCGCGCCGCACTCAATGAAATTTTTGACTACGGCCGACCGGCCTCTGTGACTCTGGCTGTGCTGCTGGATCGGGGCGAACGTGAACTTCCGATCTGTGCTGAAATCACCGGTCAGAAAATCAGCCTAAAGCCTGATCAGCAAGTCAAGCTGACCGGGCCTGAGCCATTGCAGCTGACCTTGGTAGAAAAACCTGTTGAGAACCTTATATGATCACCAAAAATATACAGCTTGATGAACAGGGACGACTCAAGCATTTTCTTTCCATAGAAGGCTTTAAGCGTCAGCACCTGATCAGTATTCTCGATGCTGCTGAACCTTTTGCCAATGTTCAGGAACAGGCCGTTAAAAAAGTACCGCTGCTGCGGGGCAAAACCATCGTCAACCTGTTTTTTGAAGCCAGCACCCGTACCCGAACCACCTTTGAGTTAGCCGCCAAACGTCTGTCTGCCGATGTTCTGAATATTAATATTAATACCTCCGCCACCAAAAAGGGCGAAAGTCTGCTGGATATGCTGCATAACCTGGAGTCCATGCATTGCGACATGTTTGTGGTACGCCATAACCAGAGCGGGGCGGCACATTTTATTGCTCAGCATGTGTCACCGCACATCAGTGTTATTAATGCCGGAGACGGCTGTCATTCTCATCCTTCCCAGGCCATGCTGGACATGTTTACCATTCGCCGGCACAAAAAAGAGTTTGCCAATTTAAAAGTTGTTATTGTCGGCGATATTCTGCATTCCCGCGTGGCCCGTTCAGAGATGCATGCGCTCACCACCCTGGGAGTCAGTGAAATCCGGGTAGTGGGGCCAAAAACCCTGATCCCCACCGGTATCGACACTTTTGGGGTGCATGTTTATCACAATCTGCAGGAAGCATTGGTGGATGCCGATGTGGTCATTATGCTGCGCCTGCAGAAAGAACGCATGCAGGGTGCCTTATTGCCCAGTGAAGGCGAATATTATCAGCACTACGGTCTGACTGAAAAAAAACTGGCTTATGCCAAACCCGATGCCATAGTGATGCACCCCGGGCCGATTAACCGCGGCGTTGAAATTGCTTCCAGTATCGCTGACGGGCCGCAATCTGTGATTCTGGAACAGGTCACCAATGGTATCGCCATACGCATGGCTGTCATGTCGCAGGCTCTGGGACCAAGAGGCAGTGACAGCAGCCGAATAGGAGGGAATGCCTGATGCCTGACAGCCATTTACTCCGTCTGGCACGCCAGAGTGAACAACTGGATATTAGTATTATTAACGGCCGGATTATTGATCCGGCCAACCAGATTGATAGCCATACTGATATCCATATTCAAAACGGTAAAATCCTGGCCCTAGGTCAGGCACCGGATGGATTTAAAGCCCAGAAAGTTATTGATGTCACTGACAGAGTGGTCTGCCCCGGCCTAGTGGATATGCGGGTACGACTGCGTGAACCCGGTTTTGAAACCAAGGGTACTATCGCTTCAGAAACCCGGGCCGCAGCTGCCGGCGGTGTTACCTCACTGTGCTGCCCGCCGGATACCAACCCCATTATCGACAATGCCGCCATGGTCAAGCTGATCCGTCTTAAAGCAGCCACTGAAGGTGTAGCCAAGGTCTATACCCTCAGCGCCCTGACCCAGCAGCTTAAAGGCGAAAAACTCAGTGAAATGCGGGAATTGAAAGATGCCGGTTGTGTGGGCACCACCAATGCACTAAACCCGGTTAAAAGCACTCTGATTATGCGCAGGGCACTGGAATACGCGGCCAGCCATAATATTACCGTATTTATCCAGCCCTTTGAGCCCTGGCTCAGTGACGGCTGTGCTCATGAAGGCGTGGTCAGTACCCGCCTGGGGCTGGCCGGTATTCCAGAGAGTGCTGAAACCATTGCCATTGCCCGGGATTTACAGTTGATTGAACTGATTGGCGGTCGAACCCATTTCTGCCAGCTATCCAGTGCCGGTTCTATCCAGCTGATTCGTCAGGCCCAGAAAGCCGGCCTGCCGGTAACGGCCGATGTAACCTCCCATCACCTGCATCTGACCGAAATGGATATCGGCTTTTTTGACAGCAACTGCCATGTACTGCCGCCGCTGAGAACCCAGCGTGATATGGAAGCGCTGCGTCATGGCGTGCAGTCTGATATATTAAGCTGCATTGTCTCAGACCACCAGCCTCATGACAGTGATGCGAAGCTGGCCCCTTTTGCTGAAACCGAACCGGGGATCAGCGGGATTGAAACATTATTGCCTCTGGCACTAAAGTTAGTGGACAGGCAGAATATGTCCTTAATGGAAGTCATCTCCCGGCTGACCATTCAGCCGGCCAGAATTCTTAATATTGCAGAAGGGACACTCAGCACCGGCCAGGATGCCGATATCTGTATTTTTGATCCTGAAGCTTACTGGCGGGTTGAAAAAGAAAAGTTTTTAAGCAAGGGTAAAAACACCCCGTTTCATGGCTGGGAGCTAAAGGGGCAGGTTGAATACACTATAAAAACCGGAGAGATTGTTTTCTCCAGAAAGTAGTGTGGACAGAGATGCCCGCACTACCCAGAGATACAGACACTGAAAACTACAGTGAAAAACCACCGCTTCCCCGATCTTCCCGGGTATCAGTAAAACTGCACCCTCCAGAGAGGAGCCCATGGATTCAGAAGCTTCCTCATCCCCCAGTTTAATCATTAGACGCAGATCATTGAGTGAATCGGCATGATGCAGGGCATTTTCATAGGTAATGGCTTCTGAGCGATACAGATCATAAGTA
>JANELJ010000302.1 GCA_024511395.1 Gammaproteobacteria bacterium
TATTTATCCATGCAGATTGATTACAACTCAACACTGCTGGCCTGGTCTGAACAGACCGGCAGTAAATCCGGGTACAGAGTTTTAAGCTTTTAGTAATTCCCTGATTTTCAGCAGTGCATCCTGGCGGTTTTTATAAATACTGCCTTCTTCTAGGGACTGTAAAATCTTTTGCTGCTGCAGCATTTTATAAACAGGCTCACAGGCGCCTGTTAAAAATATCCGTCGTCCACTGCCCTGAGTTTCCCTGATTATATCTTCCAGAGCCAGTGCCACGGTAAAATCAATACTCGGCACTTCACTCAGATCCAGCACCATATAGTCATAATCCACTACAGCTGAATGACGCCTGACCATGGCTTTTGCCGATGAAAAACTAATGGGACCGCTTAAGTGAAACAACAGAATTTTACCCTCTGCCTGCTTCATTATATCGGCGTCCTGATCGGTTAACGGAACCTCACCGCCTGGCGCAGTAATGGGCCGCATATTGGCTATCTGCATATCGGTCATGCGTTTCATAAACAGGAAACTGGCCATGACCATTCCTACTCCAAAAGCCAGCAACAGGTCCACAAAGACGGTAATAAACAGTACCGTTAACATAATCATAACCCCGGCTTTTGGTGCGTATCTGAGCCGTTTGAGATAATCCCAGTCAATAATATCCGTACCGACTTTAATGAGTATCCCGGCCAGTACTGCCTTGGGAATATCACTGGCCAGCGAGCCTGCACCCAGTACAATTAATAACAGGATTATACTGTGCAGTGCACCGGATATCGGGGTCCGTCCACCGGCATTGACATTAACCACAGTACGCATGGTCGCACCGGCCCCCGGCAGGCCGCCAAACAGACCGGCTATGGTATTGCCAATACCCTGACCAATAAGTTCCCGATCCGGTTTATGCTGGGTTCGGGTAATATTATCGGCCACCAACGATGTCAGTAAGGAATCAATAGCTCCCAGACCAGCCAGGGTTAAACCGGATGCTATCATCTGCATCATTAAAGCAGGTTCTATAACCGGCATATGAAAATCGGGTAAGCCGGTGGGTATTTCGCCAATAACCGGCGTAGCGCTGTCCGGAAAAACAAACAGGTATAATAATGTGCCAATAATCAGAGCCAGCAAAGGTGAGGGAACCAGACGAGCCAGGCGCGGCAGAAAAAACGGCACACCATAAACAATCACAAGGGCGGCAATACCCAACAATAGAGAAGGCATATCATATTGCTGAATATATTGAGGAATGGATTCTGCCGCCTGCAGGGGTTTGGAATCTGTCGCATGACCAAACAGGGGACCAAGCTGCAGTAAAATAATAATACCTCCTATCCCGGTCATAAAACCGGATATCACGGGGTGGGGTACCAGTTCAATATATTTACCAAACTTTAATAAACCCAGGGCTATTTGAAATAGTCCGCCCAGTGCTACCACGGTAAAAGCCAGTGCAGCACCCTGCATGGGATCATCCGGATACATGCCAGTGTACTGAATAAAAATAGCCGACATTACTACGGTCATGGGACCGGTCGGCCCTGATACCTGAGCCGGAGTCCCCCCCAGAAGCGCCGCAAAAAAACCGACAAATATAGCGCCGTATATCCCAGCAATCGGCCCTGCCCCTGAAGCCACCCCCATGGCCATAGCCAGCGGCAGAGCAACTACAGCCGCCGTCAGTCCGCCGTATATATCGCCACGTAAATTTTTAAAATGAAGACCGTTAATAAAATTCATATCTATCCTGACTTATACAAAACATTTCAACAGGCAAAAAAAAACCCTTATCTTATGACAAAGAGCCTTATGACTCATTTGACTTCGACTAAGGGGCTTTTTTTGTGAAACAGTTTTTTTACTGTGGTTGCACTTGTGTAGTCTGCAAACCTTTCGGGCCTTTTTCCACTTCATAGGTTACTCTCTGACCTTTGTTCAGAGTTTTAAAACCATCACCTAAAATTGCACGAAAATGTACAAAAACATCATCGCTGCCGTCATCAGGGCTGATAAAACCATAACCTTTAGATTCGTTGAACCACTTAACTGTACCAGTACTCATTGTATAAATCCTAAAACTAACTTAAATTACAAAGCAAGTAACTATTTCATTCAGGTCCGACAAAAATCCGACCGAACTGATAATGACTTACGTTATTAGGGTTGTGCAGATGAAACAATGAGGATTTGACTGTATCAGGATTTTACGGATAAAAGTTTGTTACAAATGTTTTATCTGAAAATACTTAACGAAAAAACCGCCTTGAGTCATTGCAGGCCACTCGACTATAACGGATTTCTATAAAAAATCCAATAGTCGAGACAAGGATATGCAAAAAAAAACACGACATGCAATAGGGTTTTACCTTATATTTCACTCTTTTTGAGGTTTAAATGCTGATGTATCCCCACGAATTTATTAGAAAATTCGAGGTTTAAATAAGATCGACTTTCATGGTGAAATATGAACAAATTTGTTTCGACCAAAAAATAAATCAAAAGAACCCCATGAAAGCCGCTAAATTATTACATAAAATGTTAGAAAGAACCTGCCCTGATATCCATAAAACCCGTTTAAATGCCTTAATGGCTGGAGTATTATCAGGTATAAAC
>JANELJ010000071.1 GCA_024511395.1 Gammaproteobacteria bacterium
CAGCCAGAACGCTTAACAATCGCAGCCAGTGCTACCCGGCATTGCCCTCTGACATACCGGGACAGATTGGTTTTATTACCATGCTGGTGGTGTATCTGACTCATGGGTGCCTTTTTGGAATAACGCAGCACGATAGAGTCATCTATGGCCAGATAAACCGGATTATCCCCAAACAGCTTTAGAAACAGAGCCGTCCACCGTCTCATCAGTTTAAGATAAGACCACTGACCGGTTTCAAGCCATTTATAATAACCGGGCCATTGCCTGGCCATGCCCACTATCCAGATAGCACTGGTTACAAACCCTGATTGAGTTAATAAACTGCCCATTAGTAACTCAATAAAGGTTTTTGCGCTCCTAAGGGGTAGCGCTCGGGTTAAAAATGTTATGTAATAAAACAGTTCACTGGGGATATTGCCGTATCCTTTGGTGTGCATTGCGGCCTCCAGAAGTTTGTTTTTTCTTACTGAAGGCCGCAATGCTGCCGAATTTTTGTCAACTGTTTTTTGCTTTTTTTTACATTTTTTCCTGTTACGGACTATCGGTTAACTGAGGTAATCAATAAATTTTAAATGATTCTCCTTTTTGGGGGATCTGAAATTCTAAACTTTAGCTACAAAAGTTAAATGACTAATAATAAGTCTTTAGCATAATTAAGAACACTATAGAGTGATTGGTTATAGGTGCTGTATTTACGGGATTTTGAAAACATGGATGTTTTCAAAATCTCCTGGATAAGAACTTTTTAAGTTTTGTAAAAAGTTCTAAACCGATACATGGATGTACTTGAGCGCCCCCGGAAATTCATCACCTGTGGCCAATCACGGTAAGATATGCTAAATAATCAAAACTTCTTCTGTAAAATTTAAATGACTATCAAGCATATAAGTGATGATATTCTATCAGATTAATGACACTATCAGGCATTAAATAACGTACTGATTGATGGTTTTTTAAGCGATTTCGAATATCTGTGGCAGAAATGGCCAATTGAGTAACCGGCTGCAGGCTGACCACGCCCTGTAAACGGCTCTGAACCTGTTCTTTATCACCCTTATTGTGCTGGTAAAAGTCTGCAATCTCCTGCGGCCAGTGCTGCGGCTGTTCAAATCCGCTGTCCGGCCTCTGGCTGACAATAATATGCGCATAATCCAGTAATTCCTGCCAGTGATACCAGGAGTTAATACCAAGAAAGGCATCCATCCCCAGTAGTAAACACAGGGGATTATCCGGAAAATCCGCACGCAGGCTTTTTAGGGTATCCACCATATAGGAGGGGCCACCGCGCTGCAGTTCCCGTTCATCAAATATAAAACGTGGTTCCGAAGCAATGGCCAGAGCCACCATTTCCCTGCGCAATTGGGCAGAGCTGGCAGGAGCCTCCCGATGAGGAGGTATAAAGGCCGGAATAAAGCGAACTTCCTGCATATCAAAGTATTCGCAGAGTTCCAGATTGGGTCTTAAATGCCCGTAGTGTATGGGGTCGAACGTTCCACCATACACACCAATGGACTTTAAGGGCTGAGATAATGGGGACGAGTCAGAAACGTATATCATTACTGACGGATATGCCCGTCACCCAATACAATATATTTCTGTGAGGTCAGTCCTTCCAGTCCAACCGGACCACGGGCATGGATCTTATCGGTACTGATGCCGATTTCCGCCCCAAGGCCGTACTCAAAGCCATCCGCAAAACGGGTTGAAGCATTGACCATAACCGAACTGGAGTCCACTTCCGCCAAGAAACGACGAGCAAGAGTAAAACTTTCAGTAATAATTGATTCGGTATGACCGGAACTGTGCTGGAAAATATGCTCTATAGCCGCATCAATACCGTCTACTACCCGAATTGACAGAATGGGTGCCAGATATTCAGTATTCCAGTCTTCTTCCGTAGCCGGTACCGTTTCCACCAGACCGTTTAATACTGCTGCACTGCGCTCACAGCAGCGCAGCTCTACACCTTTCTGCTGGTATTTCTGCGCCAGTTCAGGCAGTACAGCATCCACAATAGCCGCATCCACAAGGAGAGTTTCCATGGCATTACACACGCCATAACGATGGGTTTTAGCATTATAGGCCACATCAATGGCTTTTTTATGATCTGCCTTACCGTCAATATAAACATGGCAGATACCATTAAGATGTTTAATCACCGGTACCCGAGCATTGCCGCTAATGCGTTCAATCAATCCCTTACCGCCGCGGGGCACAATAACATCCACATATTCCTGCATGGTGATTAGCTCACCGACGGCCTCCCGGTCAGTGGTTTCCACCACCTGCACCACTTCTTCAGGCAGCCCGGCCTGCACCAGCCCCTGTTTAATACAGTCTGCAATGGCCTGATTGGAATGAATAGCTTCTGAACCGCCGCGCAGAATTGCGGCATTGCCGGATTTCATACACAAAGCGGCTGCATCGGCGGTTACATTGGGACGGGATTCGTAAATAATACCGATGACCCCCAACGGTATCCGCATCTTGCCAATCTGCAGGCCGGAAGGCTGATAATGCATACCGGACACTTCACCAACGGGATCCGGCAGCGCCGCAATCTGGCGCAGGCCTTCCGCCATGCCTTCTACCCGTTCCATATTCAGTGCCAGTCGGTCCAGCAGGGCATCATCAAGGCCGCGGGCTTTACCCGCCTCCAGATCCCTGTTATTTTCTGCTAACAGAGTATCCATTGAAGTTATCAGCAAATCAGCAATCGCATTTAAGGCCGCATTTTTCTGATTGCTGTTAGCCCTGGCCAGCACCCGGGATGCCTGGCGGGCCTGCTGACCCAGCTGAGTCATATATTGTTTAATATCCATTACCGTTCCATTAAAATTTAAGTTTGCTGATTTTTTTATATTCATATCTATTCTATTCAGCAGTATATTACCGTGACTGGCTGCAGGTACTGTCTTTCCGGGGACGCTCAAGTACATCCATGTATCGCTTTACGAAAATATCTATGTTTTCATAAACCCCGTAAACACAGTACCTTCAGCCAGTCACTCTACAGTGTTCTGAATTATACTGAATAATTATTTATATTCTAAAAACCTGTTTTTTCCAGAACAGACTGCCCTGCAATTTGTGCCAGAATAAGCTGCAGTTTGTCCCAAGGTTCACCTGCCGTGGCTCCTTTGGCCATTTTATCCAGTTCCAGTAATTCTTCAAGCAGTCCCTGCCAGTATTCCGGCTCTGTAGTTCGAACAGTCTGGCTAATCAAAGACTTGCGTTTGGGAAACAGGTAAAACGGCTTCATGGCCGCCTCCAGATCCTGTTTCTGCCTGATGGCCGTCATTCTGGCCAGCATGCGCACTTCTTTGGCAATAAGCGTCATTAACAGAATAATGGATTCACCTTCACTGCGCAGGCCGGCCAGTATTTTTAAGGCCCGTTTTAAATCTTTAGACAGGGCGCAGTCAAATAAATCAAATACATTATAACGGGCACTGTCAAAAACCGCTTCGACCACCTGTTCGGTACTAAGACTGAGCATCTGATCGGCCGCAGGATAAAGCAGGCTCAGTTTTTCTATTTCCTGATCCGCTGCCAGCAGATTACCTTCTACACGATCGGCAATTAACTGGATGGCATCAGCCTGCAGAGCCAGACCTTTGGAGCGAAGCCGCTGGTTTAGCCACTGATTCAGATAAGTTCCGTTAATAGGCCAGACATTAACAATTCCAGCCACCTTGTCCAGAGCTTTATACCATTTACTTTTTTTAGTCGCCGCTTCCACTTTACCAGCCACTATCAATAGTAGTACACCCTGGGGCGGGTTCTGACAATATTCAATTAAAGACTCGCCCTTGTCCGAAGGCCGGCCCGTAGGCATGTGCAGTTCAATCAGGCGCTGAGCGGCAAACAGCGATAATTCACTGGCTGCAAAACTCAGGGTATGCCAGTCAAAGCCGGCTTCAGCCGTATAGACTTCCCGTTCCGTAAAACCGTAATAGTGAGCGGCTTTACGCAGCATATCAACGGATTCACGATGCTGCAGAGGCTCATCACCACAGACCATGTATACAAGCAGCTGCTGGTTTTTTAAATGCGTCCTTAACTGTTCAGGTTTAATCTGCAAGACAATAAAACTGTTTTAATATTCTGCAATGTCTTTCATACGACGTAAAATCTTGATAACCGCCGCCTGATACATTTCCTTACGGATAATCACTTCTTCATTATCTGAACCCAGTACATTATTAATATTATTACGGTAATTGCTGATCACGCTGACGGTCTGCTGTTCTGCAACCTGCTTGCCTTCATGATCCTGCACCACAAAAGCAACATTCAACTGCAGTTCATATTCACGCACGGAATTACCTGCCACATTAAGCACTCGACGCTGTACACCACTGGTCAGTAAGGTGACCACAGAAGTGGCTGACTCAGCAGTTGGCTCCAGTTTAGTACCCACACTCTCCAGTGCCGCTTTCAGCGGTTTACTGATATCCCGGTTACCATTGTCCGCCAGGTAAACCCGCTGATACAGTTCCGGCAGCACCAGATCACCGCGTAAATGAAAGCCGCAGCCAGCCATAAACAGGCTCAGCATAAGAAATATAAGGTGTGGTTTTAACAGAATAAATTGATTCATTATTTTTATAAGCCTTTTTAAAATTCTCAGTATGATGGCTGAGCTAGTTAGCCACAATATTAACCAGTTTTCCTGGTACGACAATCACTTTTCGCACCGTTTTACCTTCGGTATTACGAACGGCTCCGGAGGTTTCCAGGGCCAGTTTTTCAATGGTTTGCTTATCAGTGTCTTTGGCCACTTCCAGTTTATCTCTAAGTTTGCCGTTTACCTGCACCACATATTGTACGCTGTCTTCTACCAGTGCCGACTCATCCACCTGCGGCCAGGTCTCTTCTACAACTGCCGTAGTATGCCCAAGATCCTGATATAATTTGTGAGTAATATGCGGCACTATCGGTGACAGCATCAGAATAACATTTTCCAGAACATTTTGTTTTAAGGCCCGCCCTGCTCCAGACTGCTCCAGATGAACCGTCATTTTCTCCATCATATTAAGCAGTTCCCGCACCTTGGCTATGGCAGTATTAAAGGTATGCCGGCGACCAATATCATTGCTTACTGAACCGATGGTCTGGTGCAGTTTATGGTGCAGCTTTCTGGCTTCTGCATCCAGTTGGTCCGGGTTAAACTCGCTGGTCAGACCGCCCTCAATATGCTCATGGACAATACGCCACAGACGCTTGAGGAATTTATACTGGCCTTCCACTCCGCTGTCAGACCATTCCAGTGACTGTTCCGGAGGCGCGGCATACATCATAAACAGACGGGCGGTATCAGCTCCGTATTTGTCTATAATTCCCTGGGGATCCACGGTATTGCCCTTGGACTTGGACATTTTTACCCCGTCTTTAAGCACCATCCCCTGAGTCAGCAGATTTTTAAACGGTTCATCACTATTAACCAGCCCCTCATCACGCATTAGCTTGTGGTAAAAACGGGAATACAGCAAATGCAGGATTGCATGTTCAATACCACCGATATACTGATCCACCGGCGCCCAGTAATCGACCCGATCATCAAGCATGGCCTGATCATTATCCGGACAGCAGTAACGGGCATAATACCAAGATGACTCCATAAAGGTGTCAAAGGTATCGGTTTCCTGTTCAGCCTCACCACCGCATTGTGGACACCGGCACTGGTAGAATTCCGGCATTTTTTTCAGCGGTGAACCGGCACCGGTTATCACCACATCTTCCGGCAGTTTTACCGGCAACTCGTCTTCCGGAACCGGTACAGAGCCGCAGTTGGAACAGTTAATAATGGGTATTGGTGTACCCCAGTAGCGCTGACGGGATACCCCCCAGTCACGCAGACGGTACTGAATGCGTTTTTTACCTTTGCCTAACTGCTCCAGGGTTTCAGGAATTCTGGCCATAGCCTGTTCTGAAGTGAGTCCATCAAATTCACCGGAATTAACCAGCTGGCCTTTTTCGGTAAAGGCTTTAGTATCCAGATCAACGGCCTGATTATCTATCAGAGCAATAACCTGTTTAATGGGCAGGCCATATTTTTTAGCAAATTCATAATCGCGCTGATCGTGGGCCGGAACCGACATTACCGCGCCTTCACCATAACCCATCAGTACAAAGTTAGCGGTATAAACAGGAACCATCTCACCGGTAATGGGATGAACGGCTTTAATGCCGATATCCATACCCTTTTTTTCCATGGTTTCCATATCGGCTTCCGCTGTGGACATGACTTTGGCTTCTTCAATAAAGGCCTGCAGATCCGGATTATTCTCAGCCACCTGCAGACACAGAGGATGTTCTGCCGCAACGGCGACATAGGTGACACCCATTAAGGTATCAGGACGGGTCGTAAAGACTTTTATAACTTCGTTGGAGCCGTCAATTGCAAAACTGATTTCAGCACCCTCAGAACGTCCAATCCAGTTTTTCTGCATGGTGCGAACCTGTTCAGGCCAGCTATCTAGCTGATCCAGGTCATTGAGCAGTTCATCCGCATAGTCAGTAATTTTCAGAAACCACTGAGGAATTTCCTTGCGCTCCACCAGCGCATCGGAACGCCAGCCACGGCCGTCAATGACCTGTTCATTGGCCAATACGGTCTGATCCACCGGATCCCAGTTAACCACCGCATTTTTCTTATAGACGATGCCTTTTTTAAACAGGCGGGTAAACAGCCATTGCTCCCAGCGGTAATAGTCCGTATCACATGTTTTAACTTCCCGCTCCCAGTCGTAGCCAAAACCCAGGCGTTTAAGCTGGCCGCGCATATAGTCAATATTGTGATGGGTCCATTTGCCCGGCGCCACCCTGTTTTTCATAGCGGCATTTTCAGCCGGCAGACCAAAAGCATCCCAGCCCATGGGCTGCAGCACATTTTTACCCTGCATACGCATAAAACGAGACAACACATCACCAATTGAGTAGTTGCGTACATGCCCCATATGCAGTTGTCCGCTGGGATAGGGGAACATGGAAAGGCAATAGTACTTCTCCCGGCTCTCATCTTCACTAACATTAAAGCTCTTATTGTCTTCCCAGTATTGCTGGGCTTCCAGCTCGATCTGCTCCGGGTTATACGCCTGACTCATTAAATATTATTCCTGACTGTTCTGGTTTTATTTGGGTTGTATCTGGATTTTAGGTTTATGATTTTAATAAACACTTTAAAACCCTGAATTGTACCACTATTTATTATCTAAGTAAGGTGATTTTAAGTTATACTTGAAGCAGAAAGTGCTCAATAACGCCTTTAATTATTTCAGCGAGGAGAAGCAGATGACTCAGGATAGTGACCACAAAATTGACCTTGAACAGGCTGCTGACAAGCTGGTTCAGGGCTACAACACCATGATGGACAAGCTTTCAGAATGGACGGAAAAAGCGGATGAAAATGCCGGCCCCATGATTATTAACGGGGTTAAGGAAGCGGAAGAGTTTTTAACAGACTTAAAAGAATGGACGGCAGAAGAAATCGACCTGATTTCACGTTATGTAAAACGGGATTTGCAGGACACCGCTGAAAAAATGGAAAAGGAAAACAAAACTTTTCTTGAGTGGCTGGAGTTTGACAAGCAGTTAATTGAGGACAAAATTCTGTCCGTATTTGCCAGTATGGCCGACCAAACCCGGCTGGAGCTAGATCACCTGAGAGAGACAGCCAATGAGTGGCATACCGGGGAAATTACCGGTATCGGGGTGCTGGTGTGTCAGAAATGCGGTAAGGAACTGCACTTTAACAAGCCTGGCCGTATTCCGCCCTGCCCGGTTTGTAAACATACGGTATTTAAACGTAAGAGTGATTGAGAGCGTTCAGCGTTCAGCGTTCAGCGTTCAGCGTTCAGCGTTCAGCGTTCAGCGTTCAGCGTTCAGAAAGAGCCTAGCTGATTTTTAGGGATTATTTCTGACTCCCATTAAAATAATTCACTCAAAAATAACGGGCAAAAAAAAAGCCCCGAACAGATTGCTCTGTCGGGGCTTTTTAAGTGCAAAGAGCAGATAGTTATTTTGCTTTTTCAGCGCCTTCTTTTGAAGCAGCAACGGCTTCTTCACACATTTTTTTCAGCTCACCATTCTGGAACATTTCCAGGGTAATATCACAGCCGCCAATCAGTTCATGATTAATGTAAATCTGCGGGAACGTCGGCCAGTCGGCATAACGTGGCAAGTTTTCAAATATTTCCGGATCCTGCAGGACATTAACATAGGCAAATTCAATACCGGTATTCATCAGTGCCTGAGCCGCACGGGATGAAAAGCCGCAGGATGGCATTTGCGGTGTGCCTTTCATAAAGATCACAATCGGGTTATTTTTTACGACATCATCTATACGCTGCATTACGTCCATAAATCGTGCTCCTGGTTTTAAATCGGATTAATTAAATTAGTTAAAGCTTATATGAGGCATATTATACCGGATTTCAAGAAAAACCAAGTGTTTTTGTATGTTAATACAGTTTTTAGACACAAATCCCTTGTGTTTCCATTAAACCCATTAAATAGTTCAACCTGAATAATACCGTTTTAAGCCTGACTTCAAGCTAGGTTTAAAGCGGCTGATTGTTCTGGTTTGATAAAATATCCCATCAAACCGGAAATAATTTTGAGCCACAAAAGCCGGAGCTTATTGAGGTTCTTTCTTAAGTTATGTCCAGCGGCCACCATAACCATATTAATGGCATCACCGACTGCACCTTTGAGGTA
>JANELJ010000303.1 GCA_024511395.1 Gammaproteobacteria bacterium
CTGTTTCTCTGGCTTCATTTTGGTCTGGAAATTTGCAAGGTAATAAGGCTTATTTTACCAAAAACCTGCAAATTTAACACCCATAATTCGCCAATATTTCCTTATAAATCAATGCGCTATGATTTATTCAGGTCGGACTAAATAAGCCTTTGGTCAACATAATACCGAACTGAGTGGATTTTGCACGATCCAGTTGCAGGCATAGTTTATTTTCACCCTGACGGACAATGGTACAGGGAAATTCCGGTGATAAATTATCTTCTCTGTCCTTAATAAACAGCCTGGCATTTTGCTGCAGGAAACTCTCGTTTAAGTCTTCCTGAACAGAGATACAGCCCCCCCAGACTGATATCAACGGTTATACCATTAATTTTCTGGCCATTGGCAAAATCAACCTGCACATTACGATTCAGAACAATTCATTCGCAAACTCTGCGGTCATCATTATTTTGAGTAGATATATTCATTTTTAGTCATTTAATTGTATTGTTATTATTAACAACATATTAGTTCAAGTTGGGAATTTTACCAGTTTTGATTATTCAACTCTGATTGCTGTATAGATTTCTATAGGGTTTCCACAGATGTCTGAGGGTGGTTACCCCATTCTGACCAAGAGCCGGCATAGCCCTTAACCTGTTTAAATCCTGCTGCTTTAAGCAGATAGTATGAAAAAGAGGATCGATGATGGCTGTGACAATAAGCCACAACGGTTTTATCCTTATCAAAACCCTTGGCGGCCAAGGTCTTCTGCAGTTGTTCCATAGGCAGCAGACAGAGATTATTATTTCGGTCCATGGCGTCGGTCCATTCATAATGAACAGCACCGGGAATATGACCGCCCTTCTGGGCAAAATTCTTAGTACCCCGGTATTCAGCAACCGAACGGGCATCCAGGATCTGAATATCAGGGTCATCCAGATATTCCTGAATATAATCCAGAGTAGCCAGCACTGAGTTGTCCTTATTAACCTTAAAGTCGGCCGGAACCGGATGGTTAATGGTATGCTCCATAGGAAAGCCGTTATTGGCCCAGGCAAATATTCCACCGTTAAGCAGGGAAACTTTATGGTGGCCGGCTAGTTCCAGGGTCCATAATAAACGACAGGCCTTGCCGCCGCCCTCATCATCATAGGCAATAACATGAGTATCTACCGAGATCCCTAAAGCCGAGAAAACCTTGCGCAAATGCTCATCATCCGGCACCAGCCCCATAACCGGTTTTTCTACTTTAACAATATGACCATAATCAAAATGCACCGCTCCGGGGATATGGTTGGCGATATAGATATCCCGCTTGCATAATTCGATAATCAACAGCTTATCATCATCCAGATGCTGGCTCAGGGTTTGAGCATCAATAATCAGCGGGTATTGGGACATACAGACTCCTGTTCGGGTATAAAAAATTTGATTCGGTATAGGTATTAATTTATTTTCAACTATAATGAAGATGCGTACATTAAATGGATTTTACAAGCCCTGCTTAGACTTACTTTATGTCTTTTTATATTTCCCTTCAGGGCGGGAGCATACTTTTAATAATTCTCATTTAGACGCAAATATCGTATCCATTGACCGCACTCCTTGCTGAAGACGCCGTGAATCCATCCATGGAGGCTTTTCGGCAGCATCCCTGCTACCGAAACTTCATCAAGAAGCACGGTCAATGGATACTCAGTGGCTATAAATGTAATATTTTTGCATATTGAACATATTTTAATCAAAGTATGATCCGGCCCTGTATTTCCCTTATTATTTTAGTACTTTTATTGCTCTGGTTAATCCAGATTTATAACCGTTTTGTACAGTTAAAAAATCATGTGGATACCGCCTGGAGTGATATCAGTGTACAGCTTAAACGGCGCCATGATCCGATCCCCAAACTGGTGGACATGGTGCGCCAGTATGCCCGTTATGAAGAAACCCTGCTGGAGCGGATCACCACTTTGCGCAGTGAGGGTAAAAAGCTGGATGCCATGAGCCGGATCTGGAAAAAAGCAGTGAGATTGAAAAGAACCTGTCCGAACAGCTTAATCACCTGCTTATTCTGGCGGAGGATTATCCCGATTTAAAGGCCAGCCGGCATTTTATGGCTCTTCAGAAAGAATTATCCCTGATTGAAGACACCATTTCACATGCCCAGCGTTTTTATAATGGTGCGGTACGCCTGCTCAATACCCGAATTGACACCTTCCCCGACCTTCTTATTGCCCGTCTGTTTCACTTTAACTACCGGCAGTATTTTCAGCTGGATATCGATGTATGAAGACATTAAAAACACGTTTAATATTTATCAGCCTGCTTATCTTGTTAAGCACAACGTCACAGGCTGGGGAAGTTGTCCGTTCCTTTAAAAGCGATATTCAGATCAATGCGGATGCCAGCCTGACCGTAAAAGAAACCATTACAGTACAGGCCGAAGGCCAACAGATAAAACGCGGTATTTACCAGGACTTTCCGACCCGTTACAAAGACCCTTATGGCAATAATTAACCTGAATTCTGGATAAGAACTAAAAAATATTGAACTAAATGCCTGTTTCTCGATCAGATCATTTAATGACCAAATCAAATGAATTTGAACAAGGAACAGGCAAGTGACTACTA
>JANELJ010000072.1 GCA_024511395.1 Gammaproteobacteria bacterium
ATGTTGCAGCTTACATGAGGTATTACAACCTGGAAAGGCTACATTCAGCAAATGGTGAACAGTCACCAATTAACTATGAAAATTCTCTAAAAAAAGTATCCGGTTGGACTTGAACAGTACACACTAGGTGGCTGGGCCAGGCTGGATTCTATTAATGCCAGCAAGTGGGAATATGTTCAGCCGACACATGTAAAAATTGCCGTCCAGGCCTTTATGGAGAAAGACTATAATAAAGACTCCCACTGGTTTGATTTAGAAGAAGGTCAATATATTCAGGGATTGGTCGCACATTATAATGATGAAAAACGGGTTTATGTGGTAACGGTAGATCCCGAACCATTAACCAGACAGATTAATGACCGCTGGCCAAGGCTTGTTGGGGCTTAACTCCAGCCATGAATTTTAACTTAAAATATCACAGCTTTGTTCTGAGCTGGCAGATCCATTAAAAAGAAATATACAAAATCAGGTAAAAAAAGGAGAGTGTCCAAATTATAAAAACAAAAAATAATTGAACAGTGATTATTTTGTTTAAGAAATATTGATTTTGTCCTAAATAGGTGTTTTTTTGGCCTAAAAGTACAATACTGGCGTTATGTGGAAATCTTCTAATTTGTTGATTTTAATGGTGCCCAGGGCCGGAATCGAACCGGCACGGTATTGCTACCGAGGGATTTTAAGTCCCTTGCGTCTACCAATTTCGCCACCTGGGCAAACAGGTGTATTTGGAGCGGGAAACGAGATTCGAACTCGCGACCCCGACCTTGGCAAGGTCGTGCTCTACCAACTGAGCTATTCCCGCAATAACTTCTCCTGGCGGAGAATGGTTTTTAGAAGTATGCCTTGTCAGGCTATATTTGACCTTCTGTAAAATTGACGGGGATTATACCGAGCCATACAGGAGAAAGCAACGCTTTTAAGTAGAAATTAGTCATATATATTGTTAATTTTTAAATGAAATTTTCTGTGCTTTTATAATGTAAGTCTTTGATTTTTAATTTTTTAACAGTGCGGTTATTTCTTCCGGTGGTAAAGGCCGGTAATAAAAGAAACCCTGGATAATATCGCAGCACATTTCTTTTAACAGAGTGACTTCATGTTCGTTTTCAACCCCTTCGGCGACCACCTGATAATTTAGGGTGTGTGCCATATTGATAATGGTATTAAGTAGTATGGCTGATGTTGAATCGGCTCTTACATCATGAATAAACAGTTTATCAATCTTCAAACAATCGATAGGTAACTGTTTTAAAGAGGCGAGGGATGAATAACCGGTACCGAAATCGTCAACAGCAATTTTAATGCCAGCTTTTCTGAGTTTAATAAATCTATCCAGAATTTTTTCTGGTGACTGAATAACACTTTCAGTAATTTCAAGTTTTAACCTGTTTGGTGTTAGCTGGGTCTCTTTTAGAATGTTTTCTACCGATGAAATTAATTGCGGATCACAAAAATGAATGGGTGAAATATTTACTGCTAAATTAAGTTCCGGCAGACCCTGTTGATACCATTGTCTGGTCTGTTTACAGGCAGTTTCTAATACCCAGATCCCCATTTTTTTATTAAACCGAGATGTTCCATAATATTCGTCCTCGCTGCAGTATTGGTATTGCCCATTACTCGGATGATGGGCAGGACCTTAAAACCCTATTAAAAGCAGCAGATAGTGCCATGTATGCCGCTAAAGCAGACGTAAAACACCAGTATACATTTTATCAGAAAGATCTTACCCTTCTTGCTGAACATCGTTTAAAGCTGGAAGAAGAGCTACGCTAGGCCATTGAGCTTAAACAAATGGAACTGTATTACCAGCCACAGGTGCAATTATCAACGGGTAAAATTATTGTTGTTGAAGCCCTGATCCGATGGCGTCACCCTGAACACGGTCTGGTCGAACCCGCAGATTTTATCAATAGTTTTGCCTTCAAGGAGTACAGGCTGATTAACTTCTTCCAGACAGCGTCTGGCGGCATCTGCAGCACCGTAAAGCTCATTAACATTATCAATGAGCATGCAAAATTCATCACTGCTTAAACGGGCAACAAAATCAGAATGGTGCAGAACGCGTTCAAGTCGCTGGGCTATAGTAATTAATAATTTGTCACCGATATCATGCCCCATGTTGTCATTAATATTTTTAAAACCATCGAGATCCAGAAACAGCATGGCAAAACGTTCCTGGCGACGCTGGGCAGAATTAATATAATCCCCGACGTGTTTGTAAAAATAAGAACGACTGGCCAGTCCTGTCAGGGTATCAGTATAAGCCAGTTGACGAATATGACGTTCCGTTGCATTTTTCTGAGTAATATCCTGTATGGTACCCAGTATAATATCCGGGGAGTCCGGTGAAGTACCCAGTTCCTGATGGACTACCAGGGTCGGGTGTTCATTAATGACCAGACGATAATCAATGGGTTTAAGAGGTGCATTTTGAGTAACATCGGTAATAACATTGCGTACAAAACTGCGATCTTCCGGGTGTACAAAGTTTAAATAGTCCCCCAGGTTATAACAGCAGGCATCTGAATTTATGCCTAATAATCGGGAAAAGTTTTCAGATACACTAAAGGTGTCTTTTATTGAATCCCATCGCCAGTAACCAAGGTTGGCTATTTTTTGAGCGCTGGCTAACTGTTTATGTACTTCATTGAGTATTTTTATATTTTTACTGGCATGCAGGTTAAACATAATATGATGTTTAAGTACTATATAATTGACAGGTTTGGTAACAAAGCCCGAAACACCGGTATCAAAAGCCTGTTTGACTGCATCAATATCTTCAAGTCCTGTCACCATGAGTATCGGTGTGTTTTTTAAAGATTTTAATTTCAGGAGTTGTCTGGCTGTTTCAAAGCCATCCATACCTTCCATAATTGCATCCAGAAGAATCAGGTCTGGTGGATTGGTTCGACATACATTAATGGCTTGTTTGCCATTGTCGGCTTCAATTACCTGATAGCCTGCAGCATGCAGTGCATCGGAAGTGTTCATTCGAAAATCAGGGTCATCATCCACTATCAGGATGGTGTAGTGGTTCTGTACTGGAGTCTTATTATCAATACCAGAAAGTGTATTTTGAATATTATGAGAATAATGGTTTAAAGCTTTAAGGAACTGTTTTAAAGCGGGCTCTGTTTTATCCAGTAAATTCTGGGCAGCAGATAGCTGGTTATTTCTAGCAACAGATTCTAATTTAGCATCATAGGTATGTCTTTAAGGATTTTATCATTTCGTTTCAATAGTTTACCCATCAGGATGTAACTCCATAATTAGGTTCTACACCAAACTGATAAAGTCCAGTAGACTTATCTCGTTTAGGATGATCCCAATGCCAGAATTTTAATGAGTGGCGATATTGGTGCAGCCCTGGAAGCCCCTGGCAGTCCTATGTATGTGGATGATTTTGACAGCCATAAGGAAAAAATGCAGTTTTTCCATAAACGGCTGGATGCCGTCCAATGAAGCTAAAAAAGACTGGATTAGGCGGGTACGGGATCTGGATATTGATATTATGGCGCCCCAGCATGGCCGTTTATTTAAAGGTGATGATGTCAAACGCTTTCTGGACTGGTTTGAAGATCTGGATGTCGGGATTGCCATTCACGGCAGTTAAAGCCGGAATGTTAACCGTGGTTAAAAGCCTGCTTAAAGCAGGCTTTTTTCTGTCTTAATACAGTCTTATTACAATAGTACCTTGAAAAATAATTATTCAGACAAATATACCTTTTATTAAGTTGAATATAAGTGATAGGTGATATACCATATGAGCGTTCAAAGTACTATTGAAAGCAAACTGTCAGAAGCCTTTTCTCCTGATTATCTACGGGTAGAAAATGAAAGTCACATGCATAATGTGCCTGCGGGTTCAGAAATGCACTTTAAAGTGCAGATTGTGACCGATGAGTTTTCTGGTATGATGTTAATAAAACGTCACAGAGCCGTAAATAAAGTACTTGAAGAAGAACTTGCAGGTCCTATCCATGCCCTGTCCATTTATGCGTTTACCACTGAAGAATGGCAAAAACGCAATGGTGAAGTAGCAGACTCGCCTCCCTGTCATGGCGGCGGCAAATAAATTTTACTAATTTAAGCACACGCTTAAGAAACTGTTTAAGGAACTATTATGGCGACCATTGAAGTAACCGCTGAAAATTTTAATGATTTAATTAAAGACAATGACTTTGTGATTGTTGACTTCTGGGCGCCTTGGTGTGGACCCTGTAAAGGTTTTGCCCCGGTCTATGAAGAACTGTCAGAAAAATACCCTGATATCGTCTTTGCCAAGGTCAATACTGAAGAAGAGCAACAGTTAGCAGCCGAATTTCAGATCCGTTCTATTCCAACTTTAATGCTGTTCCGTGAACAGATTGTTTTATTTGCCCAGCCCGGCGCCCTGCAGGGTTCGCAACTGGAACAGGTCATAGAACAGGCTAAAGGTCTGGATATGGATCAGGTCAGAAAAGACATTGAACAGCAGCAGGCTGAACAGGCAACTAAACAGTAAATCTGCCTATTAAGGCTCTGCTTTTCAGAGCCGTTTGTGGAGCTATTTGTGGAAATAATGGATGAAATTTTACGGCAAGCCGATTGAACCTGATCAGGCTGAAAAAACAGGTGTACTTCTGGTCAATCTGGGTTCCCCTGATGCCCTGGACGTACCTTCAATCCAGCGTTTTCTAAAAGAATTTCTCTCCGATCACCGGGTCATTGAAATCCCTCAGCCTGTCTGGCAGATTATCCTGAATCTTTTTATCCTGCCGTTTCGTCCCCGTAAACTGGTGCCCTTATACCAGTCGATCTGGACCGATGACGGTTCGCCCTTGGTGGCCATTGCTGAACAACAGAAGCAGAAGCTGGAAAAACACTTTCAGAAAGCAGGCAAAAAGGATATCTGTTTTGCCCTGGCCATGCGTTATGGCCAACCGGAGATCCGTTCTGTCCTCAAGCAGCTGGCTGAACAAAATGTCCGGAAAATTCTGATTTTTCCAACGTATCCCCAGTATTCCGGCACTACCACAGCGTCTATTTTTGATGCAGTTACTAATGAATTACAGCACTGGCGCTGGGTACCTGAACTGCGCTTTATTAATCAATACCATGATGAGCATGCCTATATTAAAGCATTGGCGAATTCAGTTAAAAATCACTGGCAGCAACAGGGGCAGGCAGACAAACTGATTATGTCCTTTCACGGCTTGCCAAAATTCTGCCTGGATAAAGGTGATCCCTATTACCATCAATGCCATAAAACCGCCCATTTACTGGCCGAAACACTGGGTCTGGATAAACAACAATGGCAAATAACTTTCCAGTCCCGCTTCGGTAAAGTCGAATGGCTAAAACCCTATACCAGCGCCACCCTAAAAGAATTAGCCAAACAGGGCACCCAGTCCGTTGACGTGATCTGCCCCGGCTTCGCCATCGACTGCCTGGAAACCTTGGAAGAAATAGCCGTAGAAAACCGGGATGTGTTTATAAAGGCAGGCGGAAAACAATATCATTATATTCCGGCTTTGAATGCAACGGAGGAGCATGTTGGGGTTTTGGCGAGGGTGATTGAGGAGCATACGGGAGGCTGGGGGGAAGAAAGCGTTCAGCGCTGAGCGTTCAGAAAGAGCCAGAGCAAAAGGATTTATCCTCAAATTAATACAAAATATTTTAATGTTTTTCTTGACCCAAAAAAAGGGATTTTAAACTTTTCGCTGAACGCTCGCTCTTAATCCACCAACCCCTCAAACGGCTGCACATCCACCATCTCCCCAGCCTCAATACTGCCGCTTTCCGCCGGTATTACAATAAAACAGTTAGCGCGGCTCATGGCGGTTAAGACATGGGAGGCCTGGGTGCCGGCATTTCTGACGGTGAGTTCACCACTTTCAGACTGTTCTAAAATGCCCCGCTGAAAATTGGTACGCCCAGGGCGTTTTTTTAGAAACTCGGAGGTTTTTGCTTTTATTGTCAGGGGTAATACAATCTTTTGACCCTGCATGCGTTTCAGTGCCGGCTGGACAAACTGGTAAAAGGTGGCAATAACCGAAACTGGGTTGCCTGGTAGGCCGAAAAACAGGCTTTTTCCAAGAGTACCGAATGCCAGAGGCTTGCCGGGTTTCATGGAAATTTTCCAGAAATTAATCTGGCCGAGTTTTTCCAGAGTTTCTTTTACAAAATCCGCTTCTCCGACAGAGACTCCGCCTGAGGTAATCACCGCATCGGCCACACTGGCGGCAGTGGTAAAGGCATTTTCAATGGCATGACGATCATCGGGGATCACGCCCATATCCACCAGTTCAATACCTAGGTTGCTTAACAGACCGTAGAGTGAATAACGGTTGGAATCGTAAATCTCACCATTGCCCAGGGTTTCACCAATAGAACGCAATTCATCACCAGTAGAAAAAAAGGCCACTCGCAGTTTTCGGCTGACAGTGACTTCAGCAATGCCCTGGGTGGCCAGAAAGGCCAGATCAGTGGGGCTGAGTTTCTTGCCTTTAGCCAGAAAAATCTGTCCGGTTTTCAGATCATCACCTTCCTTGCGGACATTAGCATAAGGTTTAGGGATGGTTGTAATAATAACCGTACCTTCCTCCGGTGTTTCAGTATGTTCCTGCATAACAACCGTATCCACACCATCAGGTACCTGCGCACCGGTCATGATCCGGATGGCTTCTCCGGACTGAATCTGACCCGTATAGGGATGACCGGCAAAGGACTGTCCTACCATTTTAAGTGTCAGCTCACTTTTCTCACCAATGTCACTGGATTTAAAGGCATAACCATCCATGCCAGAATTGTCACAGGGCGGGGTATTAAACGTTGCAGTAACATCCTCTGCCAGAATACGGTTTAAAGCATGACGTAAATCAACCCGTTCAAAGCCTGCAACCGGCTGGATATCACTGATTATGCGGTTTTGCACTTCACTAACGGAGAGAAAAAGATTGTTATTCTGAGTGGTATTTTGTGTCATAGTTCTAAAAAGTCCTGTGGGAGACGAAATTTAATTCAATTGTTGGTTGGTATATCGTTTTTTTTAACAAGTGCCGTAATAAAGCCCGCTATTTCTGTAATATTGTTTATATCCAGTATGGGGCATGATATTTCCAGATCATAGCGTTCGGTTAAATCAGCCTGATCGCTGGCAATAGCCACAATATCCGGATCCTGTGGATATAGCAGGGGTTTGCCCAGAGAAGCCCGGTGTAGTTCTACCTTGGAGATTTGCTCATGCTTAAAACCTTCCACCAGAACCAGATCAGCCTGCTGAAGATCCAGATGGGGCAGCAATTCAAATAGCTGAGATTCAGGATGTTGTGCCCGGTAAGCAGGGCTGTGTTCCACCATCAGAGCCCAGCGACTGGCCGAAGCCACTAACATCTGATCGGCTCCTGCCTTACGCAGGCGGTAACTGTCCTTACCCGGTTTATCAATATCAAATTTTTCATGGTGGGTATGTTTTACCATAGCAATATGAATATTGGCTTGATTCAGCTCAGGGATTAACTGTTCCAACAGGGTGGTTTTACCGGTACCGCTAAAGGCGACAAAACCCAGCAGTGGGGTATTTTTATATCGGGTCAGTGAAATCATGGGCAAAATATATCATAATTTACATAATTTTATATACACAAAAATCCAGGGGCTTATCCGGATGCAGCAGTTTAAATGTAAAGATGTCACACTGATAAATAAAGAGACCTGCTATAGCGGGTTTTTTACCATAAATAAATATACTCTGCAGCACAGAATGTTCAGCGGTGCACAGACCCAGGTACTGCACAGGGAATGCTTTGAGCGTGGGCATGCAGTGGGTGTACTGGCTTATGATCCCTGGAAAGACAACATTATTTTGCTGGAACAGTTCCGCATCGGTGCCTATGTTAATGAACTGGAGAGTAGTAGTACATCAGACAATAGTCCCTGGCTGCTGGAAATTATTGCTGGTATTGTAGAGCCTGGAGAATCATGCCAGGAAGTGGCCCATAGAGAAGCTTTGGAAGAGGCTGGCTGCCGGTTGCTGGCTCTGGAACCCATAGGCGATTTTTTGTCCAGCCCCGGCGGTACTTCGGAAACCACTCAGTTATATTGCGGCTGTGTTAAAAGTGATAACATTGGCGGTATTCATGGTCTGGAAGAAGAAGGTGAAGATATCCGGGTGTGGATGGTCAATTTTAAAGAAGCAGTCCAGTGGCTGAAAGAGGGGCGTTTAAATAATGCCAGTGCTATGATAGCACTGCAGTGGTTAATGCTTAACCATGATTTAATAAAAAATAAATGGTTGTCGTTATAAAATAGTTGTATATAAAATAACACACAAACTGCCAAAGCGCATACCTGCAGCTAAAGTTTCTTACTTTTAAGACGCTAATATTTCTAAATAGTACACATAAGCCTGATAGTGTGGGTATTTTTGCGCACGCTTCCAGTACCCAAAATTTCAGGATTTAAATATGTCTGACGCCATTACTGCTACAGCTCAAACCGGTATCCAGCAGGGTCTTAACGGTATAAAGAAAAATGCCTCGCAATTGGCTAAATAACTGTTCCGAAATGGTGTCCATATAAATGGACACCATTTCGGAACAGTTATTTAGTCCGACCTGAACAAATCATAGCGCATTGATTTATAAAGAAATGTTGGCGAATTGTGGGTGTTAAATTTGCAGGTTTTTGGTAAAATAAGCCTTATTACCTTGCAAATTTCCAGACCA
>JANELJ010000073.1 GCA_024511395.1 Gammaproteobacteria bacterium
ACTGTTTTGCATAAGCATAACGACTGGCCATTAGTACATATTGCGGCCCAACCCGATTATAGTTCTGGCGCAGTTTAATACCGTGCTCTTTGGACAGTTTAACCAGGTTTTCTCTGGCTTTTTCAAGACGCATCCTGAACAGGTCTTCCTGAGGTATTTTTGGCTGTTTCTTTGGCTTCATTTTGGTCTGGAAATTTGCAAGGTAATAAGGCTTATTTTACCAAAAACCTGCAAATTTAACACCCATAATTCGCCAATATTTCCTTATAAATCAATGTGCTATGATTTATTCAGGTCAGACTACATAAAAGAATATCTGACTGAGCTGTACTCATGGCACATACATACGACCTGTCAAACTGGCATCAGACAGGTCGCTGTATAAAGGTATTACTGACCGTAATAGGGATAACCATAGGGGTTTGGATTACCATAACCCTGTGGTGCTGGCTGATAACCGCCCTGTGATGGATATGGATTGGCATTATTATATTGACCATTATATGGATTACCGTATGAATTGCCATAGGGTGGTGCTGCATATGTATCATACGCAGGCTGAGGGGGAACAGGTGCAGGAGCCTGTGCTGCAGCAGGAGGAGCGGGTATGGCTGTAACCTGCTCTTCAACCACTACAGATTCAACAGTAGGTGCTGGTGCCGCAGCTGTTTCCGGGGCTGATGCTTTACTAGTGTCAGTACTCTCTTCTGCAACAGGTGATGCAGCTTCAGCAGGCGTTTCTGCAGTATCCGCATTTACTGTATTATCAGTCGAAACATCAGCTACAGCCTGCGGTGCTTCTTGCGGAGCGACATTATTTGATTCTGCTGCTTCTGCCTCTGTTTTTTCTGCATTTTCTGTATCAGGAACAGGAACAATAGCAGTTGTTACCGTCGTCTTCCTAATCACTTTTTCTACAACAACGGCTTCAGGAGTGTCTTCAGTTGCAGGCACAGTCGCTACAGGAACCACCTCAACGGTTTTAATTTTTTCAATATTGACAATAACTGGTGCATTAGATAATGCCTTAATATCAGCTGCTGCACCGCAGTCCGCATTGCCATAGACTAAAGATTTATCTCCATAGCGCTGATTGATGTCATAAGAAATATAAAAGCCCATACCAACAACTAAAGCCAGCAAAACCATATAAAAGCCGCTATCAGAGGATGATTTCGGGCTGGATTTTCTGGCTTTTTCTTCAGCACCCATAGCGCCCATTTTCCCCAGAATATCATTTAATTTATCACTTGTTTGTTTGTCCATGTGCTTCTCCATATCACACTGTTAAATAGGAAAACGAATATTCACATACTAGCCTAATCAGGTTTTAAAAGTAAAGATAATACTAATATTAGCCAGTAATTATGCTTCTTGCCTGATCTCGATCTGCATCATCATTTGATGTGTCTCCCCGGGCTGAACCAGCACCTCATTATCTGCTGTATTGGCCACCTCAACACACACCATGGACTGCCAGCCCTTATCCGGCATATCAACCATAGCTTTTGAATTTTGCTCCCATGGATTCCAGATGATAGTTGACATAGATCCGGTTTTGGAAATTTCAATGGTTCTATTTAACTGCTTATCCACAATTGCAACACTAGAACTGGTATCCACATAAATCCGGTCCGTTTCTGCCTCCAGAATCAGGTCTCCACCCTGTCTGAATACATGGTTGTTTAGCAGCTTGTCAATATAGTCCGTATTATCAAGTCCTTTAATAACAACATCATGAATATCAGCAATTTTAAAATAACTGTGCAGGGCTTCACTAATACGCACTGGATATTTGCCAGTGTTTTTTGTGATCAGTTCCATGCTCAGCTGCTCACCAATGACAAGGCGTAAACTCAGTCTAGCTTCAAAATCACTTTGCAGGTTCTGATATTGTTCGCAAACCGCTTCACAGGGCAATTTTAACACCACTTCAGTGGTTTCATCTTTCAGAGTGGTAACAGATTTTACCTTCCAGTTGGAGATCCGTGCAAAACCATGAGCAGGCAATTTAATTTCATTGCCAGTGCTTTTATCTCCTGACTTTATAGCTCCAAACCAAGGCCAGCATATGGGAACACCTCCCCGTATGCCTTTACCCTGCTTATATACAGCCTTTTTACTTTGCCAAAATACCGGCTCAGACTGACTATGTGGTTGAAAATCAAACAACTGACCTCCATAAAGACTGATACGGGCTTTAGCCATCGGGTTGTCAATGTCCATCATAATAAAACCTTCCGGGGACTTTAAAAAATTAACCTGTTTGTTATGTGCAAATTTTTCATTCAGTTTCTGAATCATAATTTATTGATTTCCGGTATTAAAAACTTCCCTGATGGGTGATAAAGTCGTAACAGTCCTGTACACTTTAAGTAAACCTGTTTATTTATGAATTCGTAAAAAGAATATTGTCATGATTCGTAATCTGAGTAAAGCCTTCCTGTTAAGCCTGCTGCTAATTCCCGCTATTGCACTGGCAGATATTGCCGTACTGGTACATGGTTTTCACAGCTCCAGCAATATCTGGCGAAAATCAAGGATTATAAACATACTGGCGACTCATGGCTGGCGCGATGCAGGCTATTATTTACCTGTCCAAGGTAATGTGGCATTTTCCGGACAGGGGCTGAATAACCACTCGCCCCATCAGCTGGTGACTGCAGAATTGCCCTCAGATGCCCCCATAGAAATACAGGCTGATTTACTTGGCCAGTATTTAAAGGACATTCACCAGCGCTTTCCTGACCAGATGATCCATCTAATTGGCTATTCTGCCGGTGGTATGGTCGCTCGCCTGTCACTGGTACATAACTCGGATTTACCCGTTGTACAATTGATAACCATAGCATCTCCACACCTGGGAACACCGATAGCTGAATTTGCCCGGCTGACCAAGGACACCCCTTTTGGTTTTATAGCGCCCATAGCCGGTATAAAAGAACTGGATGCCTCAAAACGATTATTTAAACAGTTAAGCCGGGAAAAAGAGAATTATTTCCTGTTCTGGCTTAACCGCCAGCCACACCCAGAAATTCTATACACCTCAATTATCAGGGCTGACGACTCTATTATGAAAGGTGATATTTTTGTACCATCCTATAGTCAGAATATGGCTTTTGTACCTGCAATTGGGAAACGAGCAGAAATCATTATGACCCCTGGCAACCACTATCTGAAACCTACAGATGGTTATTTACTGCTTAATTTATTGCCATAACAGGGTGGGAGCATACTTTTAATAATTCTCATTTAGACGCAAATACCGTATCCATTGACTGCACTCCTTGCTGAAGACGCCGTGAATCCATCCATGGAGGCTTTTCGGCAGCATCCCTGCTGCCGAAACTTCATCAAGAAGCACGGTCAATGGATACTCAGTGTCTATAAATATAATATTTTTACATATTGAACATATTTTAATCAAAGTATGATCCGGCCCTGATTGCCATAAACCTTTAATACACAGGGTGTTTGACACTAACGTCCTGCCCCATGATAATAAGCACTCCTCAAGCTTAAATTCAGGATTATTATGCCTCCTAAAAGCCGCTATTTTCAGGATCTTGAGAAATATCGCCAGGATATGCTCATTAAAACCGAACTTTGTGGCATCCCCATGCAGTTTGCTACCACCTGGGGGCTGTTTTCACCCAAGGCCATTGATGAAGGTTCCCGGCTAATGCTGGATCACATCCAGGTGGAAAATGATGACAACTGCCTAGATATCGGCTGCGGTTATGGTCCATTAGGTTTAACCATTGCCAAACTGGCGCCGCAGGGTAAAACGACTCTGGTAGACAAGGACTTTGTTGCTATTGACTACACCAATAAAAATATAAAATTAAACAGACTGGATAACTGCGAAGCTTTTTTAAGTAACGGCCTCAACCAGACAGGCAAACGGCGTTTTAATCTGATTGTTTCTAATATACCCGCCAAGGTGGGCAATGAACTATTGAGCCTGTTTCTTTATGATGCTCTGCAGCATCTTGAACCGGGTGGACGTTTTTATGTTGTTACTATCAGCGGCATACGTAAATACATAGAACGATCCTTCAAGGAGCTTTTCGGCAACTATAAAAAAGTTAAGCAGGGAAAGACCTATACCGTAGCCATGGCAGTTAAACAGTAGATGAGAATCTATGATAAGTACTTAAATTATTCTGCGGTTAATCTTTTAATTAGCCTTATTATGCTGTTTCTATTAACTGGCTGTGGTGATAAAGGCAGCAACTTCGACTCCAATACGACCACCAGTCAATCTGTTTCAGAGTACTCCACATCATCCACTGAAAATAAAACAGAAACCAGTTCTCCAGTTACATTCAGTCAACATTCCAAATCCGACTGGCTGACTATTAAACACTCCGGTGTGCTGCGTATTATTGCCCCCCATTCCTTTAAGTACAATCCGGTTACTAAAGATAAACCCATTACTTATAACAGTGAATTAAAGTTTATTATTGATTTTGACAGGTTCCATAAACTCAAACCGGCATTTATCACCGTAAAAGAATTCAGTAATTTAATCCCTTCTCTTAATGAGGGGCTGGGTGATGTTATTGTTGCCAATCTGACCATTACCGACGCCAGAAAAAAGCTCATAAATTTTACCATTCCTGTCACTTATGCCAGTGAAAAATTAATTGTTTCCCAGTCTTTTACAAAAAAACTAAACCGCAAAAACCTCGGAAATATGAAAATCGGGGTTCGAAAACAGACTACATACTGGGATACCGTACAAAAATTAAAGCAGGAAAATCCGGAACTTAATATAGTTGAACTGGATGACAGTATCACCGAAGAACAGAAGTTCAACAAGGTTGTTTCGGGTGAACTGGATGGCGTTATAGAAGATAGTAATCGCCTGACCCTGTTTCTGACACAACGCAATGATATTAAAGCAGCGCTTTCCCTGACACCGGAGCATCCTGTTGGCTGGGCTGTAAGAAAAAACAAACCAGAACTACTTAAACACCTGAATGAATACATTACCAGTCAGAAACTGACTCAATACATCCAGGACATACAACTGGGCGATCTGGATATTATTAAAAAAAATAAACAGCTCAGGTTAATTACCCGTAATAATGCTTCCACTTATTTTTTATGGAAAAACCAGCTCATGGGATTTGAGTATGAGCTGATCAGGGAATTTGCCAAACAGCAGAAAGTTAAACTCAAAGTACTGGTAGCCAGTGATTTTCAGGAAATAGTTCAGTGGCTTGAGCAGGGTTATGGCGATATTATTTCTGCAGGATTAATAAAAACACCTGAGCGGGAAAAACTGCCGGTTCTGTTTACTGAACCTTATCTGTTTGTTCAGGAACTCATTG
Organism: Gammaproteobacteria bacterium; assembly: GCA_024511395.1. Classification (GTDB taxonomy): domain Bacteria; phylum Pseudomonadota; class Gammaproteobacteria; order GRL18; family GRL18; genus JANELJ01. Next base: position 5,340 of record JANELJ010000073.1, read on the forward strand.
TACAGAGACATGATGATAAACCAATTAAAGATCTGGTCCAGTTGCAGGGTCGAAGCTTTTATGTAAGACAGAGCAGTTCCTACTGGAACACTCTGGTTAAATTACAGGAACAACTTAAAAGCCAGAATATTAGTTTTACTATTAACACAGTCCCCGAAACCATGGAAACTGAGGAAATCATCAGGGAAGTAATTAACGGTAAATTTGATCTGACAGTAGCCGATTCCCATATAGTTGCAATTGCACAGAGCTGGCACTCAAAAATACAGGCTCCAATGACCCTAAGCGGTGAACAGGGACATCGCTGGCTGGTACGCAAAAACAACCCGAAACTACTGGCCGCTCTGAATAAATATATTAAAAAGGAATATAAAGGCTTATTTTACAATATTACCTTTAATAAGTTTTTTAAAAATTCCCGTAAATTATTTGATGAAGGCAAACGTGACCTGAATGATAATACTATATCTAAATATGATGATCTGATAAAAAAGCTTGCACAGGAATATGACTTTGACTGGCGTCTAATTACGGCACAGGTTAATAAGGAAAGCCAGTTTAACCCCAAAGCAAAATCCTGGGCCGGAGCTAGGGGCTTATTACAGGTCATGCCTAAAACGGCCAAAGAAATGGGTATAAAGGACATGCACAGCCCTGAAAACGGCTTGCGAGCCGGGGTAAAATACATGGCCTGGCTACGCAAACAACTGCCGGATGATATACCGCCAGATGTTAAGGTCTGGTTTACTCTGGCTGCTTATAATGCCGGTTTAAGCCACCTTAAGGATGCCCGTATTCTCGCTAAACAACAGGGTTTAGATCCTGACCGCTGGTTCGATCATGTTGAAAAAGCCTTTTTATTATTATCGAAACCCAAATATCACAAGAAGGCCCGTTTCGGCTATGTTCGCGGCATTGAACCGGTCACTTATATCAGGCAGATCCAGGCACTTTATCATCTGTACAGTAAAAAATTTCCCGATAAGGAACACACTTGAAAGCCGATTTAACACAAACACAATCAACGGAAGCACAACAAAACATAAATCGTAATAACCGGGATATGAACAATAGCAGTGGATTTTCTTTCAGTCAGATCATCCAGTCTGCCCTGTATTATAAAAAAGAACTGATAATGGCCAATATTCTGGCTATTATTGCCGCCCTTCTATCAGTCCCCATTCCATTAATTCTGCCGCTGATGGTGGATGAAGTGCTGCTTAACAAACCAAGCACAGCCGTTGACCTAATGAATCATGTGCTGCCTTCAGCCTGGCAGACGGCCAGTATTTATATTATTATGGCTTTGTTTGCTTCCGTACTGCTGCGCCTGTTTGCCGTGGCCTTAAATGTTTCTCAAATGCGGATATTCACCATTATCGCCAAATCGGTCACGCTTTCCATGCGTGAAAAACTGGCCCGTTATCTTAAAAAAATTGCCCTTAGTGAATATGAAACCATCGGCAGCGGTGGTTTCGCTTCTCACTTTGTTACAGACATTGAAGTCGTTGACCAATTTATCAGTGCCACCATCAGTAAATTTATTGTAGCAGTCTTATCAATCATAGGCACAGCCATAGTACTGTTATGGATTAACTGGCAACTGGCCCTGATACTGCTGATCTTTAATCCACTAGTCATTTATATCACTATCCTTATGGGTAAGCGGGTTAAAAAGCTTAAATTAAAAGAAAACAATGCCATCGCTATTTTTCAGCAGGCTCTGGTGGAAACACTGGACGCCATACATCAGATCCGGGCGGCCAACCGAGAAGAACATTATATAAAAACCCTGATTAAAAAAGCCGTTCAGGTTAAAAAACATTCCATTGCCTATTCCTGGAAAACTGACGCCGCTGGACAGCTTTCTCATGTGGTCTTTTTATTTGGTTTTGATGTCTTTCGTGCCATCAGTATGATTATGGTACTGACTTCCGATCTGTCTATTGGTTTAATGTTTGCAGTATTTGGCTACCTCTGGTACATGATGGGGCCGGTTCAGGAAGTGTTAAATATTCAATACGCCTACTACAGTGCCAGGGCTTCTCTTAACCGTCTGAACAAAATATTTGCTTTGGAACAGGAACCGGTTATTGAAGCTAAAGCCGATCCGTTTAAAGACAAACAAACCGTATCGGTACGGCTGGAAAATATCTGTTTCAAATACCCTGAAAAAGATGAAAGCATTAACAAGGAAGATGCCGACTCTGTTCCTATTATTGAAGATGAGTCCTGTTCAGCCGACACCAAATACATTCTTAAAAATCTGTCACTAAGCATTAATGAAGGTGAAAAACTAGCACTGGTAGGTTCCAGCGGTGGCGGAAAATCTACCCTGATACAAATCCTTTTAGGCTTATACCCTTATGATTCAGGTGATATTTATTTTGACAATGTTTCCATTAAGGACATTGGCTTTGAAAAAGTAAGAGAAAACACCGCCACTGTTTTGCAAAACCCGGTACTGTTTAATGATACCGTAAGAGCCAACCTGGCTTTAGGTAAGGATATTGCAGAAGAAAAGCTCTGGCAGGCACTGGAGATTGTCCAGCTGGACTGTACTATCCGTAAACTCCCGGAACAGCTTAATGCCTTGGTGGGCCGCCAGGGCATACGCCTGTCCGGTGGCCAGAGACAACGTCTGGCCATTGCCCGTATGATTCTAACCGATCCTAAACTGATCATCCTAGACGAAGCCACCTCCGCCCTGGATACTGAAACCGAAAATAAACTGCACCAATCCCTGGAGGCTTATTTAAAAGACAAAACCACGCTGATTATTGCCCATCGCCTCAGCGCCGTTAAACAGGCTGACAGAATTGTAGTCATTGACCAGGGTGAAATCATTGCCAACGGCACTCATCAGGATCTGGTGAACAGTAATGAGCTTTATTTCAGGCTTTATGGAATGCAGTAAATTATCATAGGTATGTCTTTAAGTGTAGTAGTGTCATTACCAAGGGAAACTGACGGTATAATTACCAAGCGATTTTGTCGTAGCATAGCAAAATGCCTGTTCTGCAGCAACGTCCCGTTTTATCCACATACCAACAGGCCAGGCCACTTCCTGCGAGATAAACCTAAAGGTCTCTCCGGTCGGGCAGACCTGTGGATATGTGGATAAAACTATTACTGACATTTCTTCGACTGATGATCATTGCTAAGCCGGGATTGCTGCATTCTCAGAGCCATGGTTTGCAAATTAGCTCTTAACCAGATATTCCTGACACCGGAAGGACTGATCTCAATATCCCTGGTCGTTTTTAATTGTCGTGATACCTGTGCCTGTCCCAAATGAGGATTTTGCAGTGAAAAGTCAATTACGAGC
>JANELJ010000074.1 GCA_024511395.1 Gammaproteobacteria bacterium
GCTGCTTTAAACCTGGCTTGATGTCAGGCTTAAAACGGTATTATTCAGGTTGAACTACATAAAACTATGGATTATAAATTTTTTTTGAGGTGGTGTTAAAATTGTAGAAGTTTATGTTTGGTTGGGATACGTTCCCATGCTAAAGCATGGGAACGTAGATAATCAAAACTTAATCAATAAGATTCTATTTGATCAGGCCGCCATCTGTTCACCATAAACGCTGCGAACTACGGGGTAGAACTTTTCAGTTTCACTGATAATGCGATCCTGGATCATATCAAAGATTTCATTGGTTTCTTTAACAAACCGATCGTGATCTTTAATACGCAACTTGCGATTATGACACCAGCGCTTAGTGTATTGCTTGAATACCCGCTTGATTTCTGCCGAACCGGATAAAAAGTTCTCTGCAGTATTTTTAACACTTTGATCAGGATGTGTTAACAGATTTTTGTACAGCTCACGTTCTTCAATATCCATGTGGTTTTTGACCCGTTCAAGCAGGTCGAAAAACAGGTCACAGGTAACATCAGTATCGCAAATAGTACGATCCTGAATCATATAGATGATAATTTTTGCACGCTCTGCAATTATGTGGTTTTGTTCGTTGAGTTCTTTAAAAGATACCATTGGTCTTGCCTCCTTAAAACAGTAGAATGTTTTCCCTGTTTCTACGTTTCTTTTTCTGGTTTAAAAATAAGTATTTAGTAGTTATGTGTTGATTGATATAGCGAGTTATTTAAGCAATAAATAAACGCCGTTCAGTCTGATCTGACTGTTTTTTTATTATTATGGTTCTTTTGCAGTGCAGGCTATTTCCGGGCTCATTATCAAGCCGGTAATTCATGTTTTATTTATAGTTGATTGATATTATTCATATAATACAAATTAAGTCTTACATGATTTTAACTATTATATTAAGTTGCTATTACACAATTACTACAATGTATTACAATATGTCACAGAACTTAGTATACCTCCTAACATAGGCCTATTGTTAAGTGAACAAAGCCTGTTGTCAAGGCGAATTAACCCTAATTTATGAATGTTTTTAAAGTATTTGCAAAATAACACAGGGGTCATTTAAGATCCGGTCGTCAGGCAAACATTTATAATGAAAAAAATCACCCTTAAAAGGTATATATATCTTGAACATAAAATTTTTTCGAAACGTGTTAATCCATTTGACTGTTGTAACCGGGCTGTTCTTAAGTCAGGCCGGCTTTGCTGATTATATTGTCGGTGAGGAAGCTAATCGGAGTGGAGACCGGGATACGGCCTTTAAGGAATTTTATAATGCCGCACAAAATAAGAATGCCCGGGCCTACGGTAAGCTGGGCAGTATGTATTTATACGGCCTGGGTACCCCAAAAGATTACCGGCAGGCCTATATCTGGTTTCATATGGCCTATTTAAGCGGCGAAAGGGAAGGTGAACGATTTAGAGATGCGGCGTCTTCAACTATGAGCAGAAAAGAGTATCTGGAAGCCGTAGAGGAAGCAGAACAGCAAAGGCTTAAACTGGAGCTTGGAAAAACACCAGAACATTAATGTTTAGAAGCATAGATGTTTTCCTTAAACCTAAATACCCTATTCCTCCATTAAATGATCCAGCTCACCGTCCATATGCAGTTCTGTCAGCTCGGTTAAACTGCCGATCCATTTATCATTAATGGTGATCTGCGGGACAGTACGAGCTCCATTGGTGACCCTGGAAATTTCAATCAGTCCGTCCCGGTCCTGATCCACCCGCACTTCTTCATAATCAATGCCCCATTTGCTCATTAAACCTTTGACACGGGTACACATGGGGCAGGTGCTGGTACTGTATATTTTTACTTTGCTCATAATTTATTAACAATTCCTGTCTGTTTTAGTTAATCAATGGTCACTGCCTGGCGCAATTGCTCCTCATCAAAAGGAAACACCAAGGTCTTATGTATGGGGAAGCGTGAACTTACCCGTTCAAAACGCTCGGTATTGCCGGCATCAAGAAACACCACAACTTTAATGTCGGTTTGATGCTGGACACTGGCCAGAATGGATTCCAGTGAACTGGTACGGTCACGAAAATCGGTCTGAAAATTAAACTCACACACCAGCATGTGTACCGGGTTTTTCTTTAAAAAACTATTGGCCTTACGGGGTGTACTGACGGTTTCCACACCATAGCCTAATGATTCATAAAGCGCTGTAAAATCTGGGTAACCACCCTGATCTACTACTGCAAGTAATTGTTTATTCATGAGTTTAGTCTTTTTCCTGTAATTGCAGATTCCACAAAGTATAATACAGACCCTGCTGTGCCAGCAATTGATGATGGGTGCCCTGCTCCTTCACCCGCCCCTGTTCCAGTACCAGGATATTATCCGCATCAGCAATGGTGGACAGACGATGGGCAATCACCAGCGTAGTATGCTGCTGAGCCACCTCATTAAGAGCCGATAAAATCAGCTGTTCCGAGTGCGAATCCAGAGATGAAGTGGCTTCATCAAAAATCAGGATGGCCGGATTTTTTAAAATGACCCGGGCAATAGCCACCCGCTGTTTTTCTCCGCCGGACAGTTTAAGCCCGCGCTCCCCCACAATGGTGTCATAACCAGATGGCAGCTGCATAATAAAGTCATGAATATTGGCCATTCTTGCCGCTCTGTAAACGTCTTCCTGGCTTGCATCAGGATGGGCATAAACAATATTATGGTAAATACTTTCATTAAACAGCACCGTATCCTGCGGCACAATGCCCACAGTCCGGCGTAAACTGTTCTGAGTGACCTTGCTGATATCCTGGCCGTCAACCGTAATCCGTCCGCTGTTAACATCATAAAAACGAAATAATAATCGTGAAATGGTCGATTTACCGGCACCCGAGGGGCCGACAATAGCCAGCTTTTTGCCGTCAGGAATGGTAAAACTGACATCATGCAGGATCTGTCGCTCTGTCTGGTAACCAAAATTGACCCTGTCAAACTGAACGACACCTTCACTGACAGTCAGTTCATCGGCATCCGGTGCATCCACCACATCACTCTTTTTATCCAGCAGAGCAAACATCAGGTCGATATCCGCCAGCGAATGCATCATGGAGCGGTAAATAATGCCTAAAAAATTCAGCGGGATAAATAATTGCAGCATCAGGGCATTAACCAGCACTAGGTCACCGATAGTCATTTCACCATCAACAACGCCCTGAGTCGCCAGAAACATCATCAGAGTCACACCAACGGCAATAATACTGCCCTGACCGAAATTAAGCAGCGACATGGAAGCCTGGCTTTTTACCGCCGAATCTTCCCATTCATTCAGGGTATGGTCATAACGGTCCAGCTCATAATTGTCATTATTAAAATACTTAACCGTTTCATAATTAATCAGCCCGTCCACCGCCATAGAATTAGCCTGTGAATCCAGACGGTTCATGCGATGGCGGATATGCATGCGCCAGTTAGTCACTGATAGGGTAAACACTATATATACCAGCACAGTACTGAAGGTAACAATGGTAAATCGAATATCGTAATCCCCCAGCAGTAAAACGGCTACCAGAGAAAATTCAGCAATAGTGGGGATAATATTAAATACCAGGTAGTTCATAATACTAGAGACCGCCCGAGTACCCCGCTCCAGATCTCTGGAAATACCGCCGGTTCTGCGTTCCAGATGAAACTGCAGGGACAGTGAATACAGGTGACTGAGCACCTTGCATGAGAGCTTGCGCATAGCATGGTAACGAACCCGTGCAAAAATCGTGTCACGCAGTTCACTGAACAGTACATTGGCCAGACGCAGCGCACCATAGGCCAGCAACAAGGTAACCGGCAGCACCAGTTGCAGAGAACGGGGGTCCAGCGCATCCACAATCTGCTTTAACACCAGCGGCATACCGACCGTAGCCACTTTGGCCAGGATCAGAAAACTCAGGGCAATAATAACCCGGCCTTTATATTCCCATAAAAATGGTACAATACGCCGAAGATTCGCCAGATCATGACGATTTTTATGCGGAGCATCGGTATAACGGGTACGTATGGCCATAGTATTGCTTTATCAGACAGAAAGCGGGTATTCTAATCAATTAAGAGATAAAAGGTAATAGTTTCAATACGCTTCAAATTTCCGCCCATTAATAAAAAAGAATAATATGACGGTAACTAACACCCTTCGAACTTTTTACGCTTTTGGCCTTATTTTGAGCCTGTTAACTACTCTGCTGTTAACCGGCTGTGATGAACAGCCGCCCGCCAGCAAAAAACACAGCAAGAGTCTGCCCAATGTGGAAGTCACCCAAGCTAAACGAGAACCGCTTAACCATAAAATTATAGTAACCGGCACCCTGGAACCCGTGCGTACGGTACGCTTTTATAATCAGGTTCAGGGACTGTTAGTGAAACTGCCCTTTCGGGAAGGTGATCGGGTAAAAAAAGGACAACTGCTGGCCCGTCTGGATGATACCATTGTCCGGGCTGAGTACAATAAAGCAGAAGCCACTTTAAAACAGTCTAAACTCGATTATGCCCGTCTGGAAAAACTGGCGTGCAGAAATCTGACCTCCAAAGAACTGCTGACCCGCGCTAAAACGAAGGTACTGCTGGATACTGCAGAATTTAATTTACAGAAAAAACGCCTCAGCTATACCCGTATTAACGCACCTTGGGATGGTATTATCAGTGAACACAAGGCTGAACCCGGCGATGTACTGCCTCTGCATACACACTTTTTAAGCCTGATTGATACCTCTGCCCTGATTGTAAAAGTGGCTATTTCTGAACTTTATTTAAGCCGTATCCACCAAGGTGACAGTATTCATTTTATTATTGATGCCTTGGGAACAACTGTCTGGAACGGCAAAGTATTACGCATTTACCCGCAAATTAACCCCGATACCCGCAAGGGAACCATTGAAGCCAGTCTTAACCCGGTGCCTGAAGGTGCTAAACCCGGTCAGCTGGCCCGTATTCATTTATTTACCCCTAAAAAAGATGTCTTGGTGATCCCGGTATCATCTATTCGCTATGATCAGAAAGGTGCCTGGGTTTATCTTCTCAGGGCCGATCAGACGGTGGAACGCAGGAATATCCGTACCGGGAAAAAATACCCGCTGCTGATAGAAGTACTGGAAGGCCTGAAAGAAGGTGATACGATGATCACCAAAGGGCTGTTCGGCTTACGCCCCGGTAAGAAAGTTAATCCTCTATGAAGCGACCAAAGAAGCCCTTACAGGCCACCAGTAATATCGCAGCTTGGTCAATACGCCATCCCATTGGCGTTAATATGATTGCCCTGGCTCTTCTGGTACTGGGCATTTTTATGTACCAGCGTCTGGGCGTAAACCTGTTACCGGATATTATTTACCCCGATGTCCGAGTTCGGGTCGTGGATCCCGGTGTTCCGGCGACCATTATGGAAGACAAGGTGACCCGCCAGCTGGAAGAACAGCTGGCCATTACCGAAGGTGCCATTTCAGTACAGTCCCGTACTACAGAAAGCCGCAGCTCAGTTGATTTAAGCTTCCCCTATGGTACTGATATTGACATTGCCCTGCGTGATGCCAGTAACCGTCTGGATCGGGCCAAACGATTCTTACCCGATAGTATTGAACCGCCCATTATTTACAAACGTGATCCGTCCCAGATCCCGGTTATTGAATTTATTGTCAGCTCCAGCCGCCGCTCACCTGTAGATTTAAGAAGTTATGTCGATTATCAGCTCAGCAAATGGTTTATTAACCTGCCCGGTGTCGCCTCCACGGAAGTAGGCGGCGGGCTGGTACGGGAAATTCAGATGCTGGTGGATCAGCAACGCCTAGCCTCACATCATTTAAGTTTTAAAGACCTGGAAACCATTCTGGAAACAGAAAACCAAGACATTGCCGCCGGACGCATCTATACCGCCTCCGATGAATTAAGCACCCGCACTGAAGCCCGTTTTGAATCACTGCAGGAATTAAGGCAATTCCCCCTTTCCGGATCAGCCAGCCGGCGTATAGAAGATACAGTTAAACTAGATGAAGTTGCAACGGTTCTGGACACCCATGAAGATGAACGGGTACGGATCCGGCTCAACGGTATGGAAGGGGTTAAGCTTTCTGTGCAGAAGCAGCCCCAGGCCAATACCATTAAAGTCGTGGATGCCGTACACCAGCGCATTACCCAGTTACAGAACGATCAGTTAGTACCCAAAGATATTGATATTACTACTGTAGATGATCAGGCGGTATTTATTAAACACGCATTAAATAACGCCGCCCGCGCAGCCCTTTCCGGCGCCATCCTGGCCATGCTGGTGGTGTATCTTTTTCTGGGTGATTTACGCCGCACCCTGATCATCGGCAGCGCTATTCCATTGGCCATTGTTATTACATTTATAATTATGGAAGTCACCGGACTGACCCTAAATATTATGACCTTGGGCGGTCTGGCTCTGGGCATTGGTATGCTGGTGGACAGTACGATTGTCATGCTGGAAAACATTTCCCGACATCAGCAGCAGTCATTACAGAAATCAGAAAATGATGATTTTGAAAAGAATAGCTCTGACAATAATATCGCATCTGCACTTTTAGCTGCCAATGAGGTAAACAGCGCCATTGTAGCTTCTACCAGCACTAATCTGGCTGCGGTACTCCCCTTCCTGTTTATGGGCGGTCTGGTTGGCCTGTTATTTCAGGAACTGATCATTACCATTTCGGCGGCCATTATTTCCTCTATGCTAGTATCGCTCACCCTGGTACCAAGTCTTGCAGCACGTTTAAAGCCAGTTAAACATCGCCGCCCCTTGCGCCTGTTTACTGTTATTGCCGACAGTTATGAGCGCAGTGTAAGGTTTATCGTGCGCCATTCCTGGCTGCCGTTTATTATTTTAATACCAGCCTTATATTTCAGCGGCCAGTATATTATCAATGAAAAACAGATCTTTCTGCCGAAGATTGATGAAGGTCGAATTTATCTGAGCATATCCGGTGAGCCTGGCATGCGCCTGGATGAAATGGATGACGTGGTCAACAAAATTGAAAACCTGTTGCTAGACGATAAGGATGTCATTACCGTTTTTAGTACCATTGGCGGCAGTATCTTTGGCCGTTCACAACGTGAAAGTAGCAACAACAGTTCCATCAAGATCCAGCTACTGCCATCCTCACAACATAACTTGAGTGCCCAGCAGTGGATCGCTATGATCAAACCCAAAATCAATAAACTGAACCTAGTGGGCATTAAGACACGAATGTTTGTACGCGGTGTGCGCGGTGTCCGCTTGGGTAAAAGCGATGAAAAAATAAGTCTGAGAGTACAGGGTGAAAATCTGCAGGTACTCAATGATATCGGCAACCAGCTGGTTGATAAACTCCGCTCTGTACCCGGATTAAGAAACCTGAAGCAGACCTACGAGGAAACTCATAAGGAGTTAAAAATAAAGATCCGCCGCAAACGGGCTGCCGATCTGGGTGTCAATGCCAGGGACATAGGCCATGCCTTAAAGGTGGCACTGGACGGTATTGTGGTATCCGATTTTATTGAAGGCGACCGAGAATACAATATCCGTCTGCGCCTGCCCCGCTCGGAAGTCCTGTCCAATGATGACTTAAAACATATTCTAATCAAATATCATAATGGCCAGCCTGTTTATATCAATGACGTGGCCGAACTGCAATTTTCAGCCTCTCCTTCGGTTATTGAACGGGATAATCAGCGGCGTATTGTTGAAGTAACGGCCAGCCTGGTTAACGATGATGATCTGCTGGCCGTAATGACCCGGATTGAACAGACGCTTAAAGATTTCCCCTTACCCGAAGGCTATTATCTGTATAACGGCGGTGCTAATAAGGAGATTAAAGAAGGCCGTGATATGAGCCTGATATTATTTACTCTGGCCATCTTCCTGGTATTTGTCGTTATGGCGGTTCAGTATGAGTCGTTAAAGAATCCGCTGGTGATCCTGCTGGGCATTCCCTTTATGATCATTGGTGTCGCCGGCGGCCTGTACTTTAGAGAATTGCCGGTTTCCATGCCGGTCTGGCTGGGCCTGATTATGCTGGCCGGTATTGTGGTCAATAATGCCATTGTCCTGGTGGAACAGATTGAACTGGAACGAAACCGAGGGCTGGCTCTGGTAACGGCTATCACTCATGCTGCCCGTTTAAGACTGCGACCGATTTTAATGACCAGCATAACCACTGTAGTGGGTATGCTGCCTTTGTCCATTGGTTTTGGTGAAGGCGCCGAAATGCTTCAGCCCCTGGCGGCCGTTATTGTCTGGGGGTTGAGTTTTTCCATGCTGGTGAGTTTGCTGGTGATCCCTTCACTGTATTATCTGTTTCATATTAGGAGGGGGGAGGTTAGGTTTTAAGCAGACTGGTTTAGAAATTTTTAATAATACTAAAAACGGTTTTGCCTTCGCAGGGGAAGCTCTGTGAACATTCTTCAGATTTTTCACCGGCGTTGATGTCAATATAGTCCACTTTTAGCTTCATTCCCTTATAGGTAGTGGATATACCTACACTCCAGTCCTAGTAGTCTTTCATACCGCCCTTTTCAGGCTTGTTTTTAAACTGGTTCCAGCCATAGCAGGTTTCAACGGAGAACAGTTTTTTACCGGTACGGCCACACCCAGCTCGTAATTGTAATACTCACCCATGCCGTAGGAATCGGGACTGTATTTAGCCCACC
>JANELJ010000304.1 GCA_024511395.1 Gammaproteobacteria bacterium
CTTTAATAACAAATTGTATTTAAAGATTATTTTATTGTTTTTTTGAAATAATTTAGAATTGGTCAAGATGTAATTTATAACGAACAAAATAAGTCTTCAAAAATCTGTGATCTGTCTTTAGTAAATTATGCTAAACTCGCCCTTGTGTTAACCGATTCCCTTAAAAAAACCATACAGACAGCCTATTCCAAACTGCTGGAAAGCAAGGAATTAAAACCCCGGTATGGTCAGAAACTGATGATTGCTGATATTGCCCGTATCCTTGGCAATATTGATAAAGAAAATCTCGATATACCCAATATATGCACGCTGGAAGCCGGTACCGGTACCGGTAAAACCATCGCCTATATTGTCTCCGCTCTACCTATTGCTAGGGAGCATAAGAAAAAACTGGTTATATCCACCGCAACCATCGCCCTGCAGGATCAGATTCTGCTTAAGGATTTACCGGACATACAGCGCCATAGCGGCCTTAATTTTTCCTTTACCCTAGTTAAGGGACGCAAGCGTTATGTCTGTCTGCACAATCTGGAACAGTTTGTCAGCCAGGGTGATCAGGGTGATCTACCGCTTAACGCCATACTGGACCGGGAGCAATTACTGAATAACAAAAATGACATGCAGTTATACCGCTCTCTGCACCAGGCCTGGCAAAACAGGCAATGGGATGGAGAACTGGACAGCTGGGATGAACCCATTGCATCCAGCAGCTGGTTTCCCCTGACTTCTGATCAGCATCAGTGTAGTGGTAAACGCTGCTCTCAATATAATGAATGCATTTATTTTAAGGCCAGGGAGTCTGTTTTTAAGGTTGATTGCATTATTGCCAATCATGATCTGGTGATCAGCGATCTTAATATGGGCGGAGGTTATATTCTGCCGCCACCAGATGAATGCATCTATATCTTTGATGAAGGACATCATCTGCCCTTAAAAGCTCTTAATCATTTTAATTTTTCTTTTCACATTAAAGCTGGTATTAAATGGCTGGAACAACTGACTGCAACGTTAAATAATTTTGAATCCCTGAGTAAACCACCAGCCAATATTGTCCAGATCATAAAACAGCTGCCGGAACGGGTTAAAGATACAGTACAGGAATGTAAGGAACTGCAAAATATTCTGCAACAGCTTGATTTTCCCGATCAGAACCCGGCTTTTTCTTCCCGGCAGTCATTCAGCCCGGTTTACCGCTTTGAATTCGGCCGGGTACCGGAAATAATACAGTTCCCCTGTCAGCAGCTGTTACAGCATTATGAAAAACTTTATGGTCATTTACAGACCATAACCAGTACCCTTAAAGATACGGTCGAGGGTAAAATAACTGGTTTAAAAAGCGAAGTGGCAGAGCAATGGCTACCGGTCATTTCTCCCCTGCAGAATCGTGCTGAAGCAGCCATGAACCTTTTTATTTCCTACACGATGAATGATAAAGCTAATCAGCCGCCTAAAGCCCGCTGGCTGAAAAAAATAGAAGATCAGAACAGCTCCGATCTGGAACTGGCCTGCAGCCCTATTCTGGCGGCCAATACCCTGGAGCAGATCCTTTGGTCTCAATGCTATGGAGCCGTTGTTACCAGTGCCACCATAGCCGCCCTAGGTAACTTTGACCGATTTATTTTAAATTCCGGTGTTCCCGGTTATTTTAACCGTCTGCCCAGTCCTTTTAATTACCAGGAACATGTTGAATTTATTGTCCCCAAAATGCGCTCTGAAGCCACTCAATATCAGGCTCATACTGATGAAGTGGTTGAGCTGCTGAAAAAGATTATTGATCTGGATAAAGGCACTCTGGTGCTGTTTTCATCTAAAAAACAGATGAATGATGTGGAATATGAATTACTGCGTGATGATGCCATCTGGAAAAAGCTGCTGTTAACCCAGGGCCAGAAAAACAAGCAGGTCATTATTAATGATCATAAAAAGCAGATAGACAAAGGTCAGGGCAGTGTCATTTTCGGCCTGGCCAGTTTTGCTGAAGGAATTGATTTACCGGGAGATTATTGTGATCACGTCATTATCACCAAACTGCCCTTTTCCGTACCTGACGATCCAGTGGATGCCTCTTTAACAGAGTGGCTGGAATCTCAGGGTAGAAATGCTTTTATGGAAATTGCCGTCCCTGATGCCTCCATCCGTATGGTACAGGCCTGCGGCCGGTTGATCCGTAAGGAAACAGATAAAGGCAAAATCACGCTGCTGGATAAACGCATTATTACCAAATTTTACGGCAAAAAAATTCTCAATGCCCTGCCGCCTTATAAAATGAGTTTAAATGCGGACATCTGATTTCAATTAAATATGTAGTTGAATTCAGATTTTTAAACTACAATCAACTTCATATGAAAGATAAACTGACACAACTTTATACTCGTGAAACTTTTTTTAATATTTTAGATGAACAAATAGTTTCTGCTCATAAAAAAAAGTCACGACTCGCTTTATTAATTATTGATCATAGGTATGATCTTTAGGAATTGAAATGAAGCCAATTTGATGATCAAATAGTTGTTATTCAGGCAATTATTCATCAACAAAAAGGCTTCAAATGAAAAGTAGCACATTATCAAAAAAA
>JANELJ010000075.1 GCA_024511395.1 Gammaproteobacteria bacterium
CTCAACGCTCAACGCTCAATGCTTTCCCCTCCGTCGCTGCTCAGCCTCATCAACCTGCCTCTGCTGCGCTTCAGTCAAATTCTCCGTATTCCGCTTCTGTGCCTGCTGCTGAGCTTTTTTAGCCTTGCTGCGGGCAATGGCTTCTTGGATTAAATCGGCATGACTGCTGGCCGGTGATTTTTCTCCATCACCCCCAGCGGCCTTTTGCTTTTCCTCAGCTTTCTTTTTAGCCAGCTTTTCCTTTCGCAGTCGAGCTGCTTCTTCCCTGGCTTTTTTCATTTTTTCCAGGCGTTCCTGGCGGAACTCATGGCGTTCACGGGCCAGGTTGGCCTTATTGCGTTCTCGCTCATCATCCCATATTTCATTTTTGGCATAACGGAAATACTGTACCAGTGGGATATTACTGGGGCAGACATAGGAGCAGCAGCCACATTCAATGCAGTCAAAAATATTATAATCATGAATCTTTTCCAGATCCCTGGCTTTAGCGTACCAGTACATCTGCTGGGGTAGTAGGGACATGGGACAGCTGTCGGCACAGCGGCTGCAGCGGATACAGGGCATGGCCGGCGGCGGGGTGGCCAGTTCGCCGGGTTCGCTGACCAGAATGCAATTAGTAGCCTTGGTCACCGGAACGTCTATAGAGGGTAAGGCAAAACCCATCATGGGGCCGCCCATTATAATTTTATCAACCTTGTTTTTATCCCAGCCGGCCTGATCCATAATTTCCCGAATAGAGGTGCCGATGGCGACTTCCATATTCTGCGGTTTTTTTATGGCGCCGCCGGTAATGGTGACAATACGGGATACTAATGGCTCACCACGATAAACAGCCTGATAGACAGTCGCTGCTGTGGTGATATTGTGACAGATAATGCCGATATCCATAGGCAGTCCCTGGGTCGGGACTTCCTTTCCTGTCAGAACCTGTATTAACTGTTTTTCCCCACCGGCCGGATAACGGGTCGGTACCTGAATGATTTCTATGGTCTGTTCGCAATGTTCATGGATGGCCCGCTCATAACCGGCAATGGCATCGGATAAGGCTTTAAATGCTTCAGGCTTATTGTCTTCAATACCGATCAGGCAGTATCTGGCCCCCACAATTTTTTTAATCAGCAAAATGCCAAGAATAATTTCTTCTGGACGATTATGCATCAGAGCATCATCGCAGGTAATATACGGCTCACATTCTGCGGCATTGATGATCAGGGTATCAGTGGCTTTTTTTCGGGCGGTTTCCAGTTTTGCAGCTGACGGGTAAAGTGCACCGCCAAGGCCGACAATACCTGCCTCAGCCACCTTATCAGTAATTTGTTCTGCACTCAGTGCATGCAGATTTTTATGCTGCGGATCATCCAGGGAAATTAAAGGTGTACAGTTATCCCAGCGGTCATAGCCATCAGTCTCAATAATGACACATAAAGCTGGTAGGCCGGACGGGTGGGGTACCAGCCGTTCTTCAATAGCGGTTACGGTACCGGAACTTGAAGCGTGTACGGGAGCGCTGACTGTTCCCTCGGCATGACCAATGAGCTGACCTTTTTTGACATTGTCTCCGACTTTAACCACCGCTTCAGTCGGATGACCAATATGCTGACTCAGGGAAATTTCCAGCAGACGGGGTATTTCAGCGCTTTCAATAGGGCCTTCATTGGACAGTTGTTTTCTGCCGTCCAGCTTCAGGCCGCCGGGGAAAGACCATAAGCGCTGTATGTGTGTGCTAATACTCATGGGTGAGCATTCTCCGCCAGTAACTGGTCAATAGTAGTAAAAATATTTCCAGTAGGAGTATGGTTAACATCGTACTGGGGTTCAGGCCAGTGCCAGGTGGTAATAGTCTGTTTGATCGGCACCATTTCTATACAGTCCACAGGGCAGGGTGGAACACAGAGTTCACAGCCGGTACATTCACTTTCAATTACCGTATGCATCTGTTTGGCGGCGCCAATAATGGCATCCACCGGACAGTCCTGAATACATAAGGTACAGCCGATACAGAGTTCTTCTATAATTACTGCAACAATAGGGCCTTCATGGGCTTCTTCCTCTTCTTCCAGAGGCAGAACTTCGACATCCAGCAGATCAGCCAGAGCCTGAACGGTATTTTCGCCGCCGGGAGGGCAGAGGTTAATCGGGGCCTCACCAGCGGCAATGGCCTCGGCATAAGGCCGACAGCCGGCATAGGAACACTGGCCGCATTGAGTCTGCGGCAGCAGAGCATCAATCTGATCCACTACCGGACTGGATTCTACCTTAAAGACAACGGAGGCCAGACCCAGCAATAGACCAAACAGGGCTGCCAGAGCAATAATGGCCAGTATACCCCAGAGCATCCTAGTTCAGCACCTTATCCAGGCCGGTAAAACCTAAAAAAGCAATAGACATTAAGCCGGCCGTAATCAGACCAATGGGAGCGCCCTGAAAGATTTCCGGAACATCAGCAGAAGCCAGACGCTCACGAATGAAAGCGAATAATACCATCACCATGGAAAAACCCAGCGCGGCACCAAAACCGAAAATAATCGATTCAAAAAAGTTATAGCCGGTCTGAACATTAAGCAGGGCCACCCCTAATACCGCACAGTTAGTAGTAATTAAAGGCAGAAACATCCCTAGCACCTGATACAGCATAGGACTGGTTTTATGCACCACCATTTCAGTAAAGTTAACCACTGCCGCAATGACAAGGATAAAAGTAATGGTCCGCAGGTACTCAATATCCAGAGGAATAAGAATATACTGGTTAACCAGATAACTGGAGGCGGATGACAAAGTCAGCACAAAAGTAGTAGCCAGCGCCATCCCCGCCGCCACTTTCAGCTTCCTGGAAGAGCCCATAAACGGACACAGGCCAAGAAACTTAACCAGCACGAAGTTGTTAACAAAAATGGTTGAGATTAATAGTAAAAAATATTCGCTCATGTGTGTGGGCGTTCAGCGTTCAGATTAAGAGCAGGAACAAAAAGCTCTTTCTGAACGCTGAACACTGTCTCTCCTATTTCACTCTCATACCAGGCTGCGCACCATTCTCCTGATCACCGTCAGGATTCAGAATCCACAGATCTTTCCCGCCCGGGCCGGCGGCCAGGACCATGCCTTCGGAGACGCCGAAGCGCATTTTTCTGGGGGTCAGGTTGGCGACCATTACCGTTAGTTTGCCTTCCAGCTCTTCTGGTTTGTAGGCGGATTTTATGCCGGCAAAGACATTGCGGGTTTCACCGCCTAGGTCCAGCGTGAGCTGGAGTAGTTTATCGGCTTTTTCTACGTGCTCTGCCTTAACAATACGGGTTATGCGTAAATCTATTTTGGCAAAATCATCGAAGTTAATGGTTTCGCTAATGGGATCGGCACTTAAAGGTGAATCGTTATCAGCTTTAGTGGCTGTGCTGTCCTGTTTAACTTCGCTCTGAGTTGCCTTAAGTTCTTCTTTGGAGGCGTCGATAACTGCCTGCACACGTTCATCTTCAACCCGCATCATCAGGGGCTTGAATTTTTTAATTTCATGGCTGGTTAAGGGTGTCTGAGCATCGTCCCAGTTCATGCTGTCCAGGTTTAAAAAGTCGGCGACTTTATCAGCCATAACGGGCAGTACCGGTGCCAGATAGATGATTAACTGCCGGAACAGGTTTAAACCCATACTGCAGACATCATGTACTTCCTGTTCTCTGCCTTCTTCCTTAATGACCTGCCAGGGTTTTTTCTCATCAATATACTGGTTGGCATGATCCGCCAAGGCCATAATTTCCCGCACGGCCTTGCTGAATTCCCGGTCTTCATAATGCTGTGCAATGGTATCAGCGGCATCGGCAAACTGGTCAAATAGCTGTGGCTCACTGACGCTTTCTGACAGGGTTGAGTTAAATTTCTTTTTAATAAAGCCGGCACAGCGACTGGCAATATTAACGACCTTGCCCACCAGATCAGAATTAACCCGTAGCCGAAAATCCTCCAGATTTAAATCCAGATCGGTCACTCCACTGCCCAGTTTGGCGGCAAAGTAGTAACGCAGGTATTCCGGATTTAATTGCTCCAGATAGGTTCGGGCCTTAATAAACGTGCCCCGGGATTTGGACATTTTCTGTCCGTCCACGGTCAGAAATCCATGGGCAAAAATAGCCGTCGGGGTTCTGAAACCGGTGCCGTGCAGCATAGCCGGCCAGAACAGACCATGGAAATAAATAATATCCTTGCCGATAAAATGGTACAACTCACTCTGGCTGTCTGATTCCCAGAAACTGTCAAAATCAATACCTTCGCGGTCGCACAGGTTCTTGAAACTGGCAATATAACCAATGGGAGCATCCAGCCAGACATAAAAATATTTGTTGGTAGTGCCGGGAATTTCAAAACCAAAATAAGGCTTGTCGCGGGAAATATCCCATTCCTGTAGACCAGCCTCAAACCATTCCTGTAATTTATTGCTAACTTCATCCTGTAAATGACCGGATGCCGTCCAGTCCTTTAACATGGGTTCGAAGTCCGGTAATTTAAAGAAAAAATGTTCTGAATCTTTTTCAACCGGTTTAACCCCGGAGACCGCAGACACGGCATTTTTTAATTCAGTGGGGCTGTAGGTGGCACCGCAGACTTCACAATTATCGCCGTATTGATCAGCGGCACCGCATTTGGGGCACTCACCCTTGATAAAGCGATCCGGTAGAAACATTTCTTTTTCAGGATCATAAGCCTGGGATATGGTGCGCTTGCTGATATGGCCGGCATCGTTCAGGCTGTTATATATGGTTTCAGCAAAAAAGCGGTTTTCCGGGCTGTGAGTACTGTAATAATTGTCAAAGGCAATGGCAAAGTCCTTAAAGTCCGCCTGGTGTTCCTTGCTGGTTTCTGCAATCAGCTGTTTCGGGGTAATGCCTTCGGACTGGGCTCGCAGCATAATGGGGGTTCCGTGAGCATCATCGGCACAGACATAGTAACATTCATGACCTTGTATTTTCTGAAAGCGTACCCATATATCGGTCTGGATATATTCAACAAGATGTCCCAGATGGATAGAGCCATTGGCATAGGGTAATGCACTGGTCACCAGGATTTTTCTTTTGCTGTTATTTTGCGCAGTAGTCAAATTCGCTTGTGTTGCCATGAACGGAAAACTCTTTTGTTAATACCTTTAATACGCATATTTTAATTATGGGTATTAATGACGGTATAATCGGTAAATTAATAGTCTGTTAGTTGTTTAATATTAAGTTGAGCGTGGAAAAATAAAACACGCTATCTTACCAATTTTAACGGTTCTTTCACAAGCATGGCTGGACTGAAAACCGCTTTTGCCGGACATCCAGACTTAATCTCAGGTCTCTCTCCTGAGTATATTCTTGAGTATATTAAAGAAATCTGTATAATACCCTACTTATTTACTAAGGATTTAGTAGAATTCGGATTTGAATTCAACCTAAATAAATCAGTTGAACCGTAGCGAGAATGATCAGAGTGCTGGAGATACAAGGATTTACAGGTTATTTTGGCTTTACTCGTAGTCACCCTACGGGTGAAGTCAAAATGTTCTGGAAAGCCTTGTAGATTCAGTGCTATGGACATTCGCAGTAGGTTCAACTGATTTATTTAGGTTCAAACTTTAACAGGTGGAGTTTTTTACCATGGCAACTGCAGAGCAAGTTGAAGAAAAATTAAAAGAATTTATTGACCCTTACTTTGAAACCGATCTGGTTTCTGCCAAGTGTATTAAAAATGTTCAGGTGGACGGTTCAAAAGCAATCGTTGATATTGAACTGGGTTTTCCGCATCAGGGTTATGAGCAGGAATTAAGCGAAAAACTGATCACTCTGTTAACAGAAATTGACGGTATTGATGAAGTTGAAGTCAATATCAGCAGTAAAATTGTTATTCATGCTGTGCAAAAAGGCGTACAGCCTATTCAGGGTGTTAAAAACATTGTTGCTGTAGCGTCCGGTAAGGGTGGTGTGGGTAAATCCACAACTACGGTAAACCTGGCACTGGCACTGGCTAAAGAAGGTGCCAGCGTTGCCGTACTCGATGCGGATATTTACGGCCCTAGTATGCCGCGTATGTTAGGTATTAGCGGCAAGCCTGAATCTGAAGACGGTCAGTCTCTGGAACCCCTGGTTAATTACGGTATCCAGACCATGTCCATTGGTTTTCTGATTGATGATGATACTCCGATGATCTGGCGTGGTCCTATGGTCACCCAGGCACTGGAACAGTTATTTAAAGATACCCGCTGGAAAGATGTTGACTATCTGGTTGTGGATCTGCCGCCTGGCACCGGTGATGTCCAGCTGACCCTGGCCCAGAAGATCCCTGTCAGTGGTGCGGTAATCGTAACTACACCTCAGGATATTGCCTTACTGGATGCCCGTAAAGGTCTGAAAATGTTTGAAAAGGTGAATGTCCCGGTACTGGGTGTGGTAGAAAATATGTCTACTCATATTTGCAGTAACTGCGGTCATGAAGAACGTATCTTTGGTGAAGGCGGCGGTCAGCGTATGTCTGAAGAAGAAAATGTTGACTTATTAGGTGCCCTGCCTCTGGATATGAGCATTCGTCAGCTGGCGGATGACGGTAAACCCACCGTGGTTTCTGAGCCAGATAGCCGTATTACTGAGCTGTATGTTGATATTGCCCGTAAGGTTGCGGCCAAGCTGGCACTTAAAGCCCGTGATTACACTAACCGTTTCCCTAAAATTGTTATTAAAAATGATTAGTGTTTAAGAAGATTTTAAAAAGCTTTAAGAATAAACACACTTAAAGTCAGATAATGTCTTAAAAGCCGCTGTACATAATTTTGTGCAGCGGCTTTTTTTGTTTCTCACTTGTTTTTAGTGTTTATCAAATAGATAATAGCAGGCAATAAAAAAGCGGCATGGTTCGCTTTTTTTATGGTATCTGATAAATAATAAAATAATTTAAGCAGCTAATTTAAAAATAATGTGAGAACCAGATTCTTATGAGTATTAAATCCGATCACTGGATCCGTTCCATGGCTGAAAATGAAGGCATGATAGAGCCTTTTGAAGGCAAGCAGGTTAAAGAACTAAATGGTCAGAGGGTTGTATCCTATGGTACTTCCAGCTATGGCTATGATGTACGCTGTTCCAGGGAGTTTAAAATATTTACCAATATTAATTCCGCTATTGTTGATCCTAAGGATTTTGACGATAACAGCTTTGTGGATGTTGAGTCCGATATCTGTATTATCCCGCCCAATTCTTTTGCCTTGGCACGTACTGTGGAATATTTTCGTATTCCAAGAAAAGTTCTGACAGTCTGTCTGGGTAAATCCACCTATGCCCGCTGCGGTATTATTGTTAATGTAACCCCCCTGGAACCGGAATGGGAAGGGCATGTGACACTGGAATTTTCTAATACTACGCCTTTACCGGCAAAAATATATGCTAATGAAGGCGTTGCACAAATGCTGTTTTTTGAATCGGATGAGGAATGTGATATTTCCTATAAAGATAAAAACGGTAAATACCAAGGGCAAACAGGGGTGGTTACGCCGAGAACCTGATTATGACTAATAGTATTACTGCCACAATAAAATTCTCTTTTAAGGGAGAAACATTTTCACCGTCTGCCAGAATTGACTTGGACGAGCTTTTTGCTTCTAAACCGATTCTGGAACCGGGTGTGATCCCCCAGTATGTCTATAATATGATAGCCAAAAATGGTGAAATTGACGGCTATTCCTATGCTTATGAAGTGATGCTGGCCAGTGAAGTTGTCTTTAGTGAACCAACAGGCCTGGCGGGTGAATGCCTGCAGGGAAATAAATTTGATTTTGAATGTTTTCAGCAACGCTGGTTATACCAGCAAAAACTGGAAACAGTACAGGATATTGCCTTACGTCATTTGAAAGTTGAGGATATTGAACAACAGCTAGAATTACGTGATGCCTTGCTGGAAGCCTTGGAAAAGTCCATTTAAGATAATTTTTTGGTCATTTGCTTTATATCAATGTTTTTTTAATTCGATTTCTATTAATATTAGCCTGTTTTACACAATCAAGCCCTTACTAACTTAAACAAAGACAGACTGAAAACAGTATGTTTGCAGTGTGGTCTAAAAAATAAAAAGGGCATTTTAAGTTTTTTCTTTTCCTGAGGGTTATAAAATGAAAAGCTTACTACAATCGTCAATGATTGCTTGTCGGCAGTCTTATCTCCAATGCTCATGCCTGGACGGATGATATCGACTTTATCGATGATGTCAATAAGGCCTGTAAATTTGAACCGAATGCCCAGTGTACTTCGGCAGTAAGAGTGGGTGCTAATCTTGCTGGCATTGATATGAATGGCGCCTCCATGACTACTATGCGTCTGGACAAGGCCAATCTGCAGCGCGCTATACTGATCCAGGCTAAACTGGGTAATGTCACCTGGGTGGATGGTCGGATCTGTGCTGAACAGTCTGTTGGAGAGTGCCTGTAATTTTTTAAAAAACCTTACGAGCATGGTCATTCTGTCCATGTTCAATCTTTATTTCTTTTCTAAAAAACTGATGTTTATCATAGATCCTGAACTCCTGTTTTTATTTTTGATTAATTTAGGTTTAATTTGAATAATCTGTATCTGTTGCCTATTCTCAAACAGATGGTTTTCTATTTTTATTTAATCTTAAGAAGATACTACAATGAAGC
>JANELJ010000076.1 GCA_024511395.1 Gammaproteobacteria bacterium
AACCGGAAATAATTTTGAGCCACAAAAGCCGGAGCTTATTGAGGATCTTTCTTAAGTTATGTCCAGCGGCTACCATAACCACATTAATGGCATCACCGACTGCACCTTTGAGGTAGCAGCGATCTAAACGGCCATCGTTTTTCATATGACCGATTTCAGGCTCAATCGCACTGCGCCGTTTTAATGCCTTTTTAATACTTCGGGTAACATCTCGCTTCTGACCTGAGATAAAAACTTTCGTATCTTTTACCTTATGTCCACGATAGCCCCGATCAACAAAGCACTGTTCCGGCTGTACAGCTGTAAACTGTTTTATCTGTTCCAGTTGTGGCAGCAAGGTATGTCCATCATAAGGATTGCCCGGACAACTTTGAGCGTCAATAACAAAGCCTTCCTTGTTAGTTACCGCGATACTGGCTTTAACTCCAAATTCATAAGGCTTATGAGCCTTGCCATTACAGATGGCGCTTAATCTGCTGATAAAGCAGGCCGATCCCCAGCGGATTTTAATAGAGCCAACCGGGGTGGGGCACCCATTAAAAGTCGTTGAAACCCTGACCGGTGAGTTTTATGCTAAAGTTCTGGATTTACGGGCCACCATCTGTCTGGTTGAAGCAAAAAGACTGCGGGATAAACTTTATCTTGATAATGAAACCTTCAGGGATCAGCTAAATATTGCCGATGTACTTCTGGCCAGTAAATGTGATCAAACTTCAGAAGATGATAAAAATTATTTTTTTGATTTTGCTCAGCAATTCAGTTTGCCCAAGGCACATGTTGAATGTATAGAACAGGGTGTTTTCGCTTCCGAGCTGCTGGATATCCCACGTAATCCACAACGTGAAGCTGTTTATCCTAATGCTCATCCGCAAGGAGCCGGGTATAAACAGGATGAACCAGGTCATGAACACACACATGCACACAATCATCAGGATAATGCCGGACAATGCGAGGTTTCTGACGATTTAGAGGAAATGGCTTGCGACTGGCGTCGCTTTGAAAATAACGGTCAGGATTACTATGGTTGCGGATGGATATTCAAAGCTAATATCCTGTTTGATGAACAATGCCTGATGAAATGGGCCAATAATCCGGATTTTACTCGTGTTAAAGGGATCTTTCGCACTGAATCGGGCTGGATTGTCATTAATCGTATGGATGATCAAATCAGCATGGAAGAATCCAGTTATACCTCAGACAGTCGTGTAGAGCTGATTAAACCGGACTATCATGACTGGAACCATATAGAACAGGAGCTGCTAGCTTGTATTGTTCGATATCTGTAAGTCAAAGTTGTAATTAAGCTCTAAATTATTAAAAAACCAGTTTTTTCGACTAAAAAAACATATTAATTAAATCATTATATGGTAATAATGATGCTGTATTTCAAATAATTTATGGTTTCTGTATAAGAGTTAATCTTTAAAATACAGTAAGTTAATTGTATTTTTATGAAATATTAGGGTTTTCCCTTCTTTTCTTCTGTAGTTGGATGTGTTTTTATATAGAGCACAAAATAAATCCTACTAAGGGGAACGGGGGAGCGAAAACCTGAATTGATAAAATGCTTTAAAAGAAACGATTCAGCGATAAAAATAAGGCGCAACTATTTAGCAGGATGCTACTAGAAATGCACTGCATAATTCGTTTCTGATATTTTAGCGATACAGGTTTAAAGCCTGAAAGCCCATTTTTTAAATGGGCTTTTTTTATGCCTGTTATAAAATATGCTGCTAATAACAGCTGCCTGGAAAAACATACTCACTATTGTTAAAATCAATATCAGTAAATCATTCCTTTTTAATATTTCAAAACCGGATCAGATGTTTGAATAGCCAGCCAGATATTGCCGTTAAAGAACTTGTGCTTATTGGCGGAGGACATAGTCATGTCGGACTATTAAGAATGTTTGCCATGAATCCGCTGCCGGGGCTAAGAATTACTCTGCTGGCCAGTGATATACATACCCCGTATTCGGGTATGCTGCCGGGCTTTATTGCCGAACAATACAGCTTTGATGATGTGCATCTGGATTTAAGGCCTCTGACTGAATTTGCCCATGCCCGTCTGTACCATACGGCTGTGACCCGTATTGACCCGAAGCAGCGGCTGGTTTATTCCGATCGTCGTCCCCCGGTAAAATATGATCTGCTGTCCATTAATATTGGTTCTACTCCTGATGATTTTAGTATTCCCGGTGTACAAGAATATACTATTCCTGTAAAACCGGTTAAAGCCTTTATAACCCAGCTGGACAGCATAATCGATCAGGCTTTAAATAATAATGAATTTGAACATATCTGTGTGGTTGGCGGCGGTGCCAGCGGCGTTGAACTGATTATGGCGGTACAGTATCGTCTGACAAGGGAACTGGCTCAGAAAGGCAGTTCTGTTAATGGCAAAAAACTAAAATACACATTAATTACCGCTGATCCAACCATTTTACCCCCACATAATCAATCTGTTCAGCGACGCATTAAAAAACTGTTTAAGCAGCGTCAAATTAATCTGTTAACTGATACCTTTATTAATAATATAGAACTGGATACATCTGTAAACAAACGACTTCTGGGCTGTAAAAATGGCTCAGTAATTAGTACGGATACGGTGATCTGGTGTACCAGTGCCAGTCCGCCGGACTGGCCTGAACAGTCTGGGTTGGCAGTGGATAAGAAGGGTTTTATTCAGGTTAATGACTACTTGCAATCGGTATCCCACAGCAATATTTTTGCAGCCGGAGATATTGCATCTATGGTTAACCATCCCCGACCCAAGTCCGGTGTCTATGCCGTGCGTCAGGGACCGCCATTGTTTCGTAATTTGCGGCAGTTTGCACAGGGTGAAACATTAACCACCTATAAACCGCAGAAACACTTTTTAAGCCTGCTTAACTGTGCTGACAGAACCGCGGTGGCGTCGCGCGGACCGTTCGCCTTTCAGGGGCATTGGGTATGGCAGTACAAGGACTGGATTGATGTCCGTTTTATGAAGCTCTTTAAAGAGTTTCCGTCCATGGAGCAAACTCCGGTAGCGGATATCAATAGTAATATGCTCTCTGGTAAAGCACTGGAAAAAATAAAGGAAATTCCCATGCGCTGCGGCGGCTGTGGTGCCAAGGTCGGCAGTACGGTGCTCAGCAGGGTGCTGAAACGTTTGCAGCAGCCGGATAGTAATACCCAGGGCATTATTGTCGGTATGCAGCAGTCTGATGATGCTGCGGTTATCGAGGTACCGGATGGACAGGTTCTGGTACAGTCCCTGGATTATTTTCGTGCTTTTATTGATGACCCTTTTATTCTGGGCAAAATTGCGACCAATCATGCCCTGGGTGATTTATACGCCATGGGAGCGACACCTCATTCGGCTCTGGCTCTGGTCACTTTACCTTATGCACTGGAACATATTATAGAAGAAGAACTGTTTCAGTTAATGTCCGGGGCGCTTGAAGCGGTCAGTGAACACCAGATGCAGCTGCTTGGTGGACATACTGGAGAAGGATCTGAAATGGCCTTTGGCATGAGTGTCAACGGTTTTGCCAGAACGGCGGAAATTATGACCAAGGCCGGCCTTAAAGTCGGGCAAAAACTTATTCTGACTAAACCTCTGGGTACCGGTGTTTTACTGGCGGCCAATATGAGAATGAAGGCCAAAGGCCGCTGGATTGAGGAGGCAATTGATACCATGCTGTGTTCCAGTCGACAGGCGGCCTGGATATTTAAGCACTTTCAGGTAAAAGGCTGTACCGATATTACCGGATTCGGCCTACTGGGGCATTTAATAGAAATGCTGAACAGTTCGAAGGTGTCTGCCCGTATTGATTTATCCTTCCTACCGGTACTGGAAGGCAGTTATGTTATGTTAGCAGAAGGTATTTTCAGTTCCCTGCAGGATGAAAACCTACGTCCTAGACATGCTATAAAAAACCTGCAGGCTTTTACTGAACATCAGGCTTATCCACTGCTGTTTGATCCGCAGACGGCCGGCGGACTGCTGGCTGGTGTTGATGCTGAAAAAGCAGATGATTGTTTGCGGCAGTTACATAAAGCAGGTTATTATCAGGCTCAGATAATCGGAGCGGTAACAGATGCTGAACCTGACTCAGAACATATCACGCAAGAAACTGTTACCTCGGTAACACTGATGAGTTAAATTTATGGCTAATGCGATAGACAGAGAACTAATACGCTCCCTGTTTCTAAAAAACATTCCGCTAATGGATGTCCGGGCTCCGATCGAATTTGAGCAGGGCGCTTTTCCCAATGCCGTTAACCAACCTCTGATGGATGATCAGGAGCGCCACGAAGTGGGTATTCGTTACAAACAGGCTGGTCAGGATGCGGCCATAAAACTGGGTAATAAGCTAGTCAGCGGTGAGATAAAAGCACAGCGGATTGCCCGGTGGAAGCGTTTTGCAGAGCAGCATCCTGATGGCTACCTGTACTGTTTTCGGGGCGGTTTGCGTTCCAGAACCGCCCAGCAGTGGCTGAAGGAGCAGGGTATAGAGCTGCCCTTGGTTAACGGTGGCTATAAAGCCATGCGTCGGGTATTAATTGATGAACTTGAGCAGGGTATAGAACAGTCTAATTTTGTTATTCTGGGAGGCAAAACCGGTACCGGTAAAACTTGGTTATTAAAAGAACTGAATCACAGCATTGATCTGGAAGGTCTGGCCAATCATCGCGGATCGAGTTTTGGGCGTTTCCCCGATGGTCAGCCCAGCCAGATTAACTTTGAAAATAATCTGGCTATTTTACTGATGCGTTTGCGGGCAGGCGGAGCACATAGATTCTGGCTGGAGGATGAAGGCCGGATGATAGGCAGTTTATGCCTGCCTCAGTCGTTGCGGGATAAAATGACTGAAGCTCCGCTGGTTATGCTTGAGGAAGATCTGGACTATCGCATTAATGTTATTCTCAAGGATTATGTAATCGATCTCTATGCTTATTATGAGCGCTATCTGGCCGATAACCCGGTAGATGAGGATGTACAGGAATTTTCGAGACCGGCTTTTGAGATGTTTTCCGATTATCTGCTCAATAGTCTGGAACGAGTTAAAAAACGCCTTGGTGGAGAACGCTATCAGTCCATCAGCAAACTGATGTCAGCGGCACTGAATGAGCAGCAATCCAGTGGTTCAGTTGCCCAGTACAAACTCTGGATAGAGGCTTTATTAACCTCGTACTATGATCCAATGTATGAATATCAGCTGGAAAAGAAACAGGAACGGGTTATTTTTCGTGGTAATTCCCATCAAATTCTCGCCAATCAGAACAAAATCCTTGATATGAGTTAAGGCGCTTCCAGACAATTAAAATATAATTTCCCTTGGTAACTACATATTAAGGTGGCTGAAACGTGTCTTCTACAATTAACTTATTTATGGCTGCACACCACAAGGAATGTGATGAACTGTTTGCGCAGGCAGAACAGGCCGTTTCTGAAGGTGACTGGGAAGATGGTTTATTCCGTTGGCAGGCTTTTGCTGATGAACTGGAAAAGCATTTTACCCGGGAAGAACAGATTCTTTTTCCTGAATTTGAACAGGCAACCGGTATGACCGGAGGACCGACTCAGATGATGCGCATGGAACATGAGCAGATGCGCTCCTTGGTGAATGAAATCAATAAGGTCGGCACTGCCCGGGATATGGATCAGTTTCTGGGTTTAAGCGAAAGTCTGATGGTGACCATGCAGCAGCATAATATG
Organism: Gammaproteobacteria bacterium; assembly: GCA_024511395.1. Taxonomy (GTDB): domain Bacteria; phylum Pseudomonadota; class Gammaproteobacteria; order GRL18; family GRL18; genus JANELJ01. The sequence continues at coordinate 5,707 of JANELJ010000076.1, forward strand.
AAAGAGGAGCAGATCCTTTATCCCATGACCGATCAGTCTTTAACTAATGCCCAGGAAATTATTGAGCGTATGAACCAGTAAGTTCCTTATGATGGCAGGGACTATAAGACAATGGTCAGTGAGAAATGATCAGGGAAACAAATGGTTAGGGAAATAGTTGTTGATGTTAGTGATTTAGAAGCGCCTCAGCCCTTTGAAGAGGTTTTAAAGCAGCTTAAGGTACTTGGGCTTGGAGATTATATTCATATGCTGCATCGAAAGAAGCCATTACCTTTATTGCAGATGCTGCAAGAAAACGGTTATGCGTCAGTTATGCGTAAAGGAGACACAATACCCTGGGAAATATTTATCTGGAATACTGCTGATCCTCTAAGCAATGAATACTGCCGGAGTCAATTTGCTCCCGATTAATCCTGAGCAGGCTGCCTATGAATCTTCATAAACTGTCCCTGGATACCATCCCCCCCATCCTGACCCCATTTCGTTTTTTTCTCAGTGCGCTTTTGTTCGGTGTTTTAGCTGCGCTGCTATTATTGTATAGCAGAGAAGATTTCTGGTTCACCCGCTGGAGTAATAGCAATCTGGCTCTGACTCATCTACTTACCATTGGTTTTATGCTGATGGTCATGATGGGCGCTTTATACCAGTTTATACCTGTTATGAACGGTCAACTGATACCCGGCAGTAAAAAGCTGGCGCCGGTTATTCATGTTTTGATGATCCTGGGTGTGCTGGCACTGGTAAGCGGTTTTTTATTTTCTAATAGTGAACTATTTCAGGCAGCACTAGCGGCACTTGGTACTGCAAGCGGTTTATTTGCGCTGTCACTCTTACCTCTGCTGATTTCCAGGCTGGGTAACCAGTTAATTGTGTATCTGCTTAGAGTACTGTTTCTGGTATTACTGATAACTCTGGGGCTGGGATTATTTTTGCTGCTGGGACATGCGCTGCCTGAACTTAATCTACCTTACCGGTTCTATACCGATCTGCATGTGCTCTGGGGACTGGCAGGTTGGGTGGTTTTGATTATTATGGCAGTCAGTTCGCAGGTGACCCCGATGTTTTATGTAATATCCGAGTTTTCCCCGCGTTATCTTAAGATACTGTCACTGCTCATTATACTGACATTAGTGGTGATGAGCTTTTATACTGTTTTTATCAGCAAACAGTCAGGTACTGACTCTGCTCAGCCTTTTATTTATTATACTCTGGCCTTTTTACTGTCAGCAGAGCTGCTGGTTTTTGTGTTTTATACACTGCTTAAAATTGCTCAGAGAAAACGTAAAATTGCGGATGTAACCATTAATTTTTACCGGCTGTCAATGTTTTCACTGCTGGCTGCATTAATGCTCTGGTGGGTGGCTGTATTTCTGCCCCTGGCTCACTTAACGTATTTACTGGCTATATTATTAATATATGGTCTGGCCATATCCATAATTAATGGAATGCTGCATAAGATCGTTTCTTTTTTAATTTTTTTACATTTACAGAAGCTGTCATTGAAGCGCCCGGAAGCGATGACTCTGGTACCTAATATGAAGCAGGTGATCAGTACCCGTAACTCCCAGATTCAGTTTATGCTGCACCTGCTTTCAGGCTCCCTGCTATTAATCTCTGTCCATTATCCTGCTCTGACCGTACTGGCTGCAGTTTTTATGCTGGCTAATTTCTGCTGGTTGAGCTGGTGCCTGTTTCAGGCTTATTTACTGTATTTAGAAAGCCGCAAAAAAATCCTTGCCTGCCCGGAAATTTCCATGAGTTTGTAAAAACTTGAATCTATGGATTTTATTGTTTAGTCTTAAAGCAAGTTAAGCCCATCGTCTATTACAGTACAAACGGCAGGAATATAAAATCCACCCATGTTAAAGCAAATAATCAGTCCCTTAATATTCCTGATTTTTGCCTGGTTTGTCGTATCCTCTGATGATGCCAAAACCATTATCTCCGGTATTGCCATTTTCCTTATCGGTATGCACTATATGGAAAACGGCTTTAAGCTGTTTAGCGGCGGAACCCTGGAGTCCTTTCTTGAAAAGTTTACTAATACCACCCCAAAGGCTATTGGTGTAGGCTTTTTATCTACGGCGGTAGTACAAAGTTCTTCGCTTATATCCGTTATTATTATTTCTTTTCTGTCTGCTGAACTGATTGGTCTGACTCAGGCCGTTGGGGTTATTTTCGGTTCCAATATCTGTACCACAACAACTGCCTGGCTGGTTTCTTCTTTTGGACTAAAAATAAAAATTGCCCAGTATGCCATGCCCATGCTGATATTTGGTGTTATTTTCCAGTTTTCCAAACATAACAGCTATAAGAGACTGGGTGGTGTTTTAATTGGTCTGGGTTTTATTTTTCTGGGTATTGCCTATATGAAGGAAGGTTTTGATACCCTTAAAGAGGGTATTAACCTGGCAGTAGCACATTTTATTTTTAATATCATTACCGGTCTGGTCGCGGTACTACTTATCTATCAACTGCGTGATCTGGTGGAACTCCTGGCCCCTTATTTATCCATAGCACAAAATGTGCTATGCCATGAAGCTGGCTCTGTTTCATACTATTTTTAATGTTCTGGGTGTTTTACTGGTAACGCCCTTTATCAGGCCGCTGGTAAATTATCTTCAAACTCTGTTCTGTGTAAAGGAAAAAGGTAGAGGACAGGTCAAATACCTGACCGAGGAAGTCATACAGATACCGGCATCAGCACTGGAAGCTCTTCGAAAGGAAACAATTCACCTGTATGACAAGTCCCTGGAAGCTTTGGTGCATGCTATGGACCTGCATCATTCAGAAATATTTTCAGAGCATGAAATACCGGAGCTGGTGGAACTGTCTAATGAAACTATCCACGTGGATATAAATAGTCCGACCTGAATAAATTATAGCACATTGATTTATAAGGAAAT
>JANELJ010000077.1 GCA_024511395.1 Gammaproteobacteria bacterium
TTATTTCCGGTTTGATGGGATATTTTATCAAACCAGAACAATCAGCCGCTTTAAACCTGGCTTGATGTCAGGCTTAAAACGGTATTATTCAGGTTGAACTATTTAGGATTATTTTTTCATTATAAGCATCTCTGCAACATACAATTGTAGGAAATTACCTAAATTTTCTGTAAGAAAGGCTATTTTTTGGCGTAACTTGCACTTTTTACTGATATAAGGCTTAAATATTTAGACTTACCGGTCTTTTAGACGTACAGCGAGTGGGTTATAATGCGCTGTTTTCGTTAGCTCTTTATCTTTAATTCTAAATACTGGTTGGTTTATAAAATGCCTGTTGTTACCTTACCTGATGGTTCTACTCGTCAATTTGATTCGGCTGTTTCAATTCATGATATCGCTGCGGATATTGGTCCCGGTCTCGCTAAAGCGGCTTTAGCCGGTAAAGTGGACGGTAAGCTGGTGGATACATCCTATGTGGTTGACAGGGATGCCCAGGTGGCCATTGTGACCGACCGTGATGAAGAAGGTCTGGAAGTTATCCGTCATTCTACAGCGCATTTGCTGGCTCAGGCCGTTAAGGAACTGTTCCCCGATGCACAGGTGACTATCGGTCCGGTTATTGAAGATGGTTTTTATTATGACTTTGCCTATAAAGAAAGTTTTACCCCGGAAGATCTGACGGCTATAGAGAAAAAAATGGTCGAACTAGTCAAACAGAACTATCCCATTACCCGTACTGTCAAATCCCGGGATGACGCAGTTAAGTTCTTCCGTGATATGGGCGAAGAATATAAGGCTGAAATTATTGAAAGTATTCCTGCTGATGAAGATTTATCCTTATATCAGCAGGGTGATTTTATCGATCTGTGCCGCGGCCCGCATGTCCCTTCTACCGGCAAGCTTAAATCCTTTAAATTAATGAAACTGGCCGGTGCTTACTGGCGCGGTGATTCCAATAATGAAATGCTGCAGCGTATCTACGGTATCGCTTGGGCCAACAAGAAAGATCTGAAAGCCTATCTGCATCGTCTGGAAGAAGCAGAAAAACGGGATCACCGCAAACTGGGCAAGCAGCAGGATTTATTTCATATGCAGGAAGAAGCACCGGGTATGGTGTTCTGGCACGATAAGGGCTGGATCATCTATCAGGAAGTGGAGCAATATGTACGTAAGGTACTGGTTAAAAACAATTACCAGGAAGTCCGTACACCCCAGGTTGTGGATCGCAGCTTATGGGAAAAATCCGGTCACTGGGACAAGTTCAGCGACATGATGTTTACCACCCATTCCGAGAACCGGGACTATGCCGTTAAACCAATGAACTGTCCCTGTCATATACAGATTTTTAATACCGGTCTGAAATCCTACCGTGATTTACCTTTGCGTATGGCTGAATTTGGTTCCTGTCACCGTAACGAACCTTCCGGTACACTGCATGGTTTAATGCGGGTAAGAAATTTTGTGCAGGATGATGCGCATATTTTCTGTACTGAAGATCAGATTCAGAGCGAAATTTCAGAATTTATTGACTTACTGTTTGCTGTTTATAAAGATTTCGGCTTTACCGATATTCAGATCAAGCTATCTACACGTCCGGGACAGCGGGTGGGTTCCGATGAAGTATGGGACAAGGCGGAAGCTGCACTGGAAGCGGCTCTGGACAGTAAAAAACTGGATTGGGAACTGCAGCCGGGTGAAGGGGCATTTTACGGTCCAAAAATTGAATTCTCTCTAAAAGACTGTATCGGCCGGGTCTGGCAGTGCGGTACGGCACAGGTGGATTTCTCCATGCCCGGCCGTCTGGATGCCCACTACATTGATGAGCACGGTGAAAAACAGGTGCCGGTGATGATTCATCGCGCCATTTTAGGTTCCTTGGAACGCTTTATTGGTATTCTGATTGAAGAACACGCCGGTAAGATGCCTTTATGGCTGTCTCCAGTTCAAACCGTGGTTATGGGGATTACCGATAAACAGGCTGATTATGTGGCCAACGTGGTCAAACAGCTTAAAGAGACCGGTTTCAGAGCGGAAGCGGATTTAAGAAATGAAAAAATCGGCTTTAAGATCCGTGAACATACCCTGCAGCGGGTACCTTATATACTGGTCGCGGGTGACCGGGAAATCGAGAAGAATACTATTGCCGTACGTACCCGTGACGGTGAAGATCTGGGAGCCATGAGCCTGACTGATTTAATGGCTAAAATGACTCAGGAAATTAAAACTTACGGTCTTGAAAATCAATAAGTTGTTTGTTATTGATAGTTTTTTGCTGTTTCTAAAAAAACTTGAACAACACAGTAGTATTTCCTGAAAAAATTTACTAAAATATGGTGTTCAGTAGACTTTGGTAAAGCAGTTACGGTCGGATATACTGATTTAACTCATTTAAAACTAAAATTTAAAACGAATAGCTAAGCAAAAGGCAGGAGAACAAACCATCGCAGTCCCAAGAAAACAGTTTGACAAGTCTAGGTCAAACACCCCTCGTATTAACGATGAAATAACCGCCAGAGAAGTTCGGGTAACGGGTTCCGATGGGGAATCACTAGGCATTATGAGCCTGATAGAAGCCAAAAAGCTTGCCGAAGCAGAAGATTTTGATTTAGTGGAAATTGCAGCAACAGCCAATCCACCCGTAGTCCGCATTATGGACCACGGCAAATTTATTTTTGAGCAGAAAAAGAAAAAGGCTCAGGAAAAGAAAAGACAGAAACAAACCCAGGTTAAAGAGGTCAAACTCAGACCGGGTACTGAAGAAGGCGATTATCAGGTCAAATTACGCAACCTGACTCGTTTTCTTGAAAATGGTGATAAAACCAAGGTTACCCTGCGTTTCCGCGGACGGGAAATGGCTCATAGAGAGCTGGGACTCGAAATGCTGGAACGGATAGCTAAAGATCTCGAAGACATTGCCAATGTTGAACAACGGGCAAAGCTTGAAGGTCGTCAAATGGTTATGGTGCTATCGCCAAAAAGCAACAAAAAGTAACCACCTTGCAGAGACCTTCCTCGGGTTTTCCAGCTAGGTCAAAGTGTTACTGAATGTGCTTTTAAACTGTGCTTTAAATAAATTGCACTTTAAACTTCCTCCTTTAACCTCTTACTTATTAGAGCAAAGGCAGTGAGGTAATAACAATGCGTAAAATTTTTAGAGGTGAATTATGCCAAAAATGAAATCCAAGCGCGGCGCTTCCAAGCGTTTTCGCGTTACAGCTTCTGGCCGTATCAAGCGCGGAAATTCCAACCGCAGCCACATTCTGACCAAAATGACCACCAAGCGTAAGCGTCATTTACGTGCACCTTATGCAATTGATAAATCAGATGTTCTTTCCATCAAACGCATGCTGCGTTTAAAGTAATAAGATAAGGGAGTAGCGTAAAATGGCAAGAGTAAAACGTGGTGTACAGGCACGTGCCCGTCACAAGAAAGTTATCAAGCAGGCGAAAGGTTATTCCGGACGCCGTAAAAATGTCTATCGCGTTGCGGTCCAGGCCGTAACCAAAGCAGGTCAATACGCCTATCGTGACCGTCGTCAGCGTAAGCGTCAGTTCCGTCAGTTATGGATTGCCCGTATAAACGCCGGTGCGCGTGAGCACGGTTTAAGCTATAGCCGTATGATCAATGGCTTGAAAAAAGCCAATATCGAAATCGACCGTAAGGTACTTTCTGATATGGCCATTACCGACAAACCAGCATTTGCTGCCATTGCTGAACAAGCCAAAGCAGCACTTTCTGCATAGCCGGAACCGATAGCCGACCCTGAAGCCAATAATATCCGAACAGTTATTTACTCAACAGTTATTTTTCTCAGGGTTGAGATCAACAAAAGGGGAAAGGCGAAAGTCTTTCCCTTTTTTTGTTTAGCTTTTCGTTGAGCTGAATAAACAAAACCTATCCAAAATTAACAATTACCAATAACAAACAGAGGTACATGGTGGAAAACCTGGACAAACTGGTTGATGAAGCACAAAACGCCATACAAAGTGCAGAACAAATTGATACCCTGGAACAGATCCGGGTGCAATATCTGGGCAAAAAGGGCGCAATTACCGCTTTAATGAAAGAGCTGGGCAAATTATCAGCAGAAGAACGGCCTAAAGCCGGGCAGGTGATTAACCAGGCCAAGCAGGCCGTGCAGCAGGCCATTGCAGATAAAAAGACCGCTCTGCAGGCCGCCGCCCTGGCAGAAAAATTGCAGGCGGAAAAAGTGGATGTCACCCTGCCGGGGCGCGGTCAGCGTATCGGCGGTCTGCATCCGGTGTCCAGAACCATGCAGAGAATTCAGTCCCTGTTTGCTGAAATGGGCTTTGAAGTTAAAACCGGTCCGGAAGTTGAAGACGATTACCATAACTTTGAAGCGCTCAATATCCCTGAGTCGCATCCAGCACGTGCCATGCACGATACCTTTTATTTTGATCCTCATACAGTATTAAGAACTCATACCTCACCGGTACAGATCCGTACCATGGAAGCCCAACAGCCGCCGCTGCGTATTATTGCTCCGGGACGGGTTTATCGCTGTGATTCCGATGTGACCCATACCCCTATGTTTCATCAGGTGGAAGGTTTAATGGTGGATGAAGAAGTCAGTTTTACCGACTTAAAAGGGATTCTGGACGATTTTCTGAAACAGTTTTTTGAAAAAGACCTGAAAGTCCGTTTCCGGCCTTCCTATTTCCCCTTTACCGAACCCTCGGCAGAAGCAGATATTGAATGTGTGATGTGCGGTGGCGAAGGCTGTCGAGTATGTAGCCATACCGGCTGGCTGGAAGTGCTGGGCTGCGGTATGGTACACTCCGAAGTGTTCCGCCACTCCGGTATTGACAGTGAAAAATACACCGGCTTCGCTTTTGGTATGGGCGTAGAACGACTGACTATGCTGCGTTACGGGGTCAATGACTTACGACTGTTTTTTGAAAATGATTTACGCTTTTTAAAACAGTTTGCCTGATATCTTACATATAAAGAATAAATTCCAGGAAAAATACAAAAATGAAGTTCAGTGAACAATGGCTAAGAGAATGGGTAAACCCGGATTTAAGTACTGATGCATTAGGTCATCAGCTGACCATGGCCGGTCTGGAAGTGGATGCCATTGAACCGGTAGCACCTGACTTTAACGGTGTTGTAGTCGGTAAAATTCTCAGCTGCGATAAGCATCCTGATGCGGATAAATTACAGGTCTGTCAGGTGGATGTGGCTGCTATGTCAGAAGAGCCTCTGCAAATTGTTTGTGGTGCCAAAAATGCCCGTGCCGGCCTACTGGTGGCCTGTGCCATGATCAAGGCCGTTCTGCCCGGTGATTTTAAAATTAAAAAATCCAAGTTACGTGGTGTAGTGTCTATGGGCATGCTCTGTTCAGAAAAAGAGCTGGGTCTGGCTGATAGCGCGGAAGGTATAATGGAACTACCGCAGGATGCACCGGTGGGAACTGATATCCGTGATTATCTGCAACTGAATGATGTCAGTATTGAGCTGGGTGTAACACCCAACCGAGGCGACTGCTTCTGTCTGGCCGGTGTGGCCCGTGAAACCGGCGTATTTACCCGTGAAACCGTTACTCCGATTGAGATACAGCCCCAGCTGGCAAGTATTGAGGATAAGCCTCAAATCAATATTCAGGCCGCAGAAGCCTGTCCGCGTTATGCCGGACGGATCATCAAAAATGTCAATACCAAAGCAGAAACACCGCTATGGATGAAAGAAAAACTGCGCCGCTGCGGTAACCGCTCCATCAGTCCGCTGGTGGATATTACCAATTATGTGATGTTGGAACTGGGTCAGCCCATGCATGCGTTTGACCTGGCTAAAATTAACGGCGGCATTAATGTCCGTATAGCCGCTGAAGGTGAAAAACTGGTGCTGCTGGACGGACAGGAAATCAGCCTGAATACCGAAAACCTGGTGATTGCTGATGATCAGAAGGCTCTGGCTCTGGCAGGTATTATGGGCGGTGACAGTTCAGCGGTCAGTGATGACACCTGTGATATTTTACTGGAAAGTGCATTTTTCGCACCGGAAAAAATTATCGGCAAGGCCAGAACTCACGGCCTGCACACCGATTCGTCCCATCGTTTTGAACGGGGCGTAGCACCGGACCTGCAGGTTAAAGCACTGGAACGGGCCACCGCACTGATCCTGGAAATTACCGGTGGTGAAGTCGGGCCGGTGGTTGAGCAATGCCATGACGAGTATATTCCGAAGCCCCAGCCTATTTTGTTGCGTAAAGAGAAAATGACCCGGGTTCTGGGCATAGAAATTAACAATAAAACTGTAAAGGATGTCCTACAGCGTCTGGAAATGGATGTGCTAGACTATGCAGAAGGCTGGCAGGTTAAAGCACCGGCTTTTCGTTTTGATATCGCCTTTGATGTGGACCTGGTTGAAGAAATCGGGCGTATTTACGGTTATGATAATTTACCGGCTACCTTGCCTCATGGCTCCATTACCATGGCAGCTTGTCCGGAAGACCGTATTGATGAGGCCCGTATCAAGAATTTGATGGTGGATCTGGGTTACCAGGAAGCCATCTGTTACAGCTTTGTGGAACCCAAAGCACAGTATTTAATTACCCCGGATAATCCCGGTATCCGGCTCTCTAATCCGATTTCAGAAGATTTATCGGTGATGAGAACCAGTTTATGGACCGGACTGATTGGTGCACTGGTATATAACCAGAACCGCCAGCAAAGCCGTATTCGTCTGTTTGAAGTGGGTTCACGTTTTGTACAGGATGCAGAAAGCAGAGATTTACTGCAGGAAGTTATGATTGCCGGTATTATCAATGGCAGCGTGTTTTCGGAGCAATGGGGCGAGAAAAGCCGGAATGTGGACTTTTTTGATTTAAAAGCCGATATTGAAGCGCTCTTGAGTTTAGGTGGAGATTTGTTAAGCTATCGTTTTGTAGCTGAACAGCATCCGGCCTTGCATCCGGGACAAAGTGCCCGGATATATAAGGATAATCAAGCAGTTGGCTGGATGGGGACTCTGCATCCGGAGGTGGCCAAAGCCTTTGATGTTAAGAGTACAAGTATACTTTTTGAACTGGATTTTGACGCAGTTTCAGCTGCAAAAGTGCCGGATTTCAAAATTTTATCAAAATTCCCTGCAATTCGCCGAGATATTGCTATTATTGTAGATGACGGTGTGGAATCATCTGCTATAATTAATACTGTTCGCCAGACAGCTGAACGAACCCTGGATGCTCAAAGCAGTGTCGCTGTGGAACTGTTTGATGTCTATGTGGGAGAGGGCGTTGAAGCTGGCAAGAAGAGTCTGGCCCTGAGTTTGAGCTTGCAGGAACAGTCCCGTACTCTGAAAGATGACGAGATTGATACTCTGATCCAGGCAGTACTGAGTGATCTTGAGCAACAACATAAAGCAAAACTAAGAGATTAATTATGGCGCTGACCAAAGCCGATATGGCTGAAAAATTATTTGAAGAACTGGGCCTTAACAAACGCGAAGCCAAAGAGTTTGTTGAAGCCTTTTTTGAGGAGCTGAGAATTGCTCTTGAAACAGGTGGGCAGATTAAACTGTCCGGTTTTGGTAATTTTGATATTCGGGATAAAAACGAGCGCCCGGGTCGTAACCCAAAAACCGGAGAAGAAATACCCATTTCTGCACGTCGTGTAGTAACATTTAAACCTGGACAAAAACTAAAGGCTCGGGTAGAAGCATATGCTGGAAGCGTTGAATAATAATGAACTTCCCGTTATATCAGGAAAACGATATTTTACTATTGGGGAAGTCAGTGACTTATGTGATGTAAAACCTCACGTACTTCGCTACTGGGAACAGGAATTTCCTAAACTCAAACCCGTCAAGAGGCGAGGTAATCGTAGATATTACCAGCGTCAGGACGTGATTATGATACGTCAGATCCGCAGTCTGCTCTATGAGCACGGCTATACCATTGGCGGAGCCCGACAGAAGCTGGAAGGGGACGAATCCAAAGAAGATGTCACCCGCAGTCATCAAATCATTGCCCAGCTAGGAACCGAACTGGAAGAAGTTCTGGATATTCTTAAAAACTGAGCTAAAGACATGTTTAATAAAAAAACCGGTATTGATACCGGTTTTTTTATGTCCAATGTTTTCTTAGAGTGAATTTTATTAAAATGAAAATATGATCACCAAAAACGATATAGAACAACTGTTTGCCAAAATGCGTAAAGCCGGCTGGAATATGGAGCAGGCACTGGCATGGGGTTATTTTTTTAAATATCAGAGTCGGGAGCCGCTGGAAAAACTGGCCGACTTTCTGGCTTCAAAAGGATATGAAGTGGTTGATATTAATCAGTCATTTCTGGATGAGATGTGGTGGCTGCAAATTGAGAAAATTGAGCAGCATAGTATTGATTCGCTGGATCAGCGTAATCAGGAATTTTATCAGTTAGCTAAACAGTATCACATCCATGCTTATGACGGCATGGATGTGTCACCGGTGGATTTTTAGGTGGTTCTAGTCAGGTATTAACCTGAATTCTGGATAAGAACTAAAAAATATTGAACTAAATGCCTGTTTCTCGATCAGATCATTTAATGACCAAATCAAATGAATTTGAACAAGGAACAGGCAAGTGACTACTATA
>JANELJ010000078.1:0-4692 GCA_024511395.1 Gammaproteobacteria bacterium
ACTATAATGCTCAAGGATATTTTCAGACCAGTTTCCCCAGTTGTCATCATTGCTAAACAGGTCAAGTAATACACAGGAATCAATCAGCACACCATTCATTTTGATTCTCTTGTGAGTTTCATGATTTCATCCGTGGACATATTTGCTGTTGCTATGCCTCTAAACTTTCCAGAGCCAGAAAGCTCAGTACTGTAGCATTGGTATTGGGCAACAATAAACCGACGACTTCACCTTTGCTGGTGTTATTTTTCATTAACTGCGACAGAATACTGCTTTTAACCAGCAGCTGACGATAATTAAGAGGCGATCGTTCCACATCTTCAAGCACTTCTTGTCCGGTACCGTGTATGGTTCTGGCTTCCAGCAGTTTATCCATCAGTGTGATCTGGTTATTGCTGGTACGATAAATCATATCCACCATGATATGTTTAAGTATTTTACCTGCGGCCATTCTTTTGGCCCGCCCCTTAATACTTTCATCCAGAACAATTTTCTGTGGTGGTAAAATGGTCAGCCGTATTTTGGGAAACAGACAGACAATTTTGCCAGAGGGTTTTATTCACCAGCGTTCAGCCATTTGAGTATTAATGGCAAAGGTCAGTTGTTCGGGCAGGAATATGGATAACAATACCGAATCCAGAAAGGAAGTATGATTGGCAACAATTATAACCCGTTTACCGGCCTGCCGGTAATGTTCAAGGCCTTCTACTTCTACCCGAAATAAAAACCTTAAAACCAGTGCGATAAACCCTTTAAGCCATTGCATAGCAATCTCCATAATGATGAGTTACCTATAGATCAATTAAACATTGTTTAATTGTCAAGTTTTATATTTTTGACGGAACAAGGAGGCGTAGGAATGAGGCACAAAAGGGAAACAAAAAGTTTCTAGATTATTTTTTTCAGGGGAACCGCTGATCTGATAGTGAAACGTCTTTGGTTTATTCTGCTGCATACCCTGTAACTGACGGATAATACCAAAAATAGTACTGGTGACATTAACGCTGACTATACCTTCAGAAAAAGCCGGAATACTGACTTTCTCATTACTGACCCCGGAGGCAAAATCTTTACCATTAAGCTCAATATCAAAACTCATCCCATCAATACTAACCGCTTCCCTACCCCGGTTCATCACCCGCAAACTAACCTGAAACCGCTGCTCCATCAAGGTAGATTCCAGCATCCGCATAGAGGAAATATTAACCTTAAACTGATCCGGCTGAGGCACAACAGACGCACAACCACTTAAAACCAGAAAAAAAGAAAAAAAGAAGAGTATTTAAGAAACATTATAATAAGCCTGAAAAATGAAATGATTACCAACAACTATAGCCCACCCAAACTTTAAACACAAAATAGTATCAAGGCTCTTGCTCTTAGCTCTTTCTGAACACTCAACGCTCAGCGCTGAACGCTAATCTCTTACTCCTCAATCCCCTGACTGGCCAGATACTCATCATAAGTCCCCTTAAAGTCCACAATCCCGTCATCAGTCATTTCCAAAATACGTGTTGCCAGAGAGGACACAAACTCCCGGTCATGACTGACAAAAACCAGAGTTCCCTGGTAAATATCCAGAGCCATATTCAGGGATTCAATGGATTCCATATCCATGTGGTTGGTCGGCTCATCCATAAACAGGATATTGGGTTTCTGCAGCATCAGCTTACCGTAAACCATACGCCCCATTTCACCACCGGAGAGCACTTTAACTGATTTTTTAGTATCGTCACGGGAAAACAGCAAACGTCCCAGAATACCGCGGATAGCCTGATCATCATCATTATCCTGGCCCCATTGTTCCATCCAGTCAAACAGAGTCATATCCGCTGCAAATTCATCATTATGTTCCTGGGGATAGTAGCCGATATTGGCATTTTCAGAAAACTTAACGATACCGATTTTTGGCTCCAGATCATGGATCAGGGTTCGCAGCAATGTGGTTTTACCAATACCATTGGCACCGATAATAGCAATTCTTTCACCGACTTCCACCAGCATGTTCAGATTTTCAAACAGCAATTCATCATAGCCGTTACTCAGGTTCTCGACCTCAAAGGCATTACGATACAGTTTTTTATCCTGTTCAAAACGGATAAAGGGATTTTTCCGGGAAGAGACCTTAATATCATCCAGCTGGATTTTCTCCAAACGTTTACGGCGTGAAGTAGCCTGTTTGGCCTTGGAGGCATTGGCAGAAAAACGCTCAACAAACTTCTGCAGTTCCGCCATTTCAGTTTTCTTCTTCTCATTGGACTGCATCTGCCGTTCACGAGCCTGGGTCACTGCCAGCATATATTCATCATAATTGCCGGGATAAATATTAATGGAACCATAATCCAGATCGGCCATATGGGTACAGACAGAGTTTAAAAAATGACGGTCATGAGAAATAATAATCATGGTACAGTTACGTTCATTGAGCACCGTTTCCAGCCAGCGGATGGTATTAATATCCAGATTATTGGTAGGTTCGTCCAGTAGCATAATATCCGGATCAGAAAACAATACCTGAGCCAGTAAGACCCGTAGCTTGAAGCCCGGCGCAATAGCCGACATGGGACCAAAATGCTGTTTCACAGGAATACCCACACCGATTAATAATTCTCCGGCCCTGGATTCCGCAGTGTAACCGTCCATTTCACCGTACTGCACTTCCAGATCCGCTACCCGCATTCCGTCTTCTTCCGACATATCCGGATTAGCATAAATTCGGTCCCGTTCTTCCTTAACCTTCCACAGCTCTTCATGCCCCATAATGACGGTATCAATAACACTGTATTCTTCATAGGCAAACTGATCCTGACGCAGTTTACCCACTCTCTCTCCGGGGGTAATGGTTACCGTACCGCTGGTGGACTCCAGATCTCCACCCAAAATTTTCATAAAAGTGGATTTACCACAGCCATTGGCACCGATTAAACCGTATCGATTACCATCGCTGAATTTAACGGAGACATTTTCAAATAAGGGTTTGGCACCAAACTGAATGGTAAGATTTGCTGTCGAGATCAAAATACTATTCCTGTTATTGTAAAGGCGAGCATACTGGAGGCGATATTATCCTGTATTAACTGCAAAAAATAAATAGACATATTGATAAAAGTACACTATTCTATTTGCTGAAAGCTCTTTAATTCCAAAAGTACCTATAAGAGGATAGCATCATGCCCCGAGGCGGTAAACGTGCCGGTGCCGGCCGACCCAAAGGAACAGGCAAATACGCAGAACCCACTAAGGCCATCCGTGTACCGGTCAGCATGGTGGACAAAATTCTGGAATACGCACATTCCGGTGGTTTCCAACTTCCTCTGTACGGCGGCAAAGTTGCGGCCGGCTGCCCAGCCCCTACCGATGACTATATTGAAGGCATGATGGATCTCAGTGAACACCTGATCCATGATCCAGCCACCACTTTCTTTGTCCGTGTCACCGGCTATTCCATGATTAATGCCGGTATTCATCCCGATGATATCCTGGTAGTGGACCGAAGCCTCGAAGCCCGGCACGGAAAAATAGTTATTGCGGCGGTTGATAGTGAGCTGACCGTTAAAC
The DNA here is from genome assembly GCA_024511395.1 of Gammaproteobacteria bacterium. Classification (GTDB taxonomy): domain Bacteria; phylum Pseudomonadota; class Gammaproteobacteria; order GRL18; family GRL18; genus JANELJ01. The sequence goes on from JANELJ010000078.1 coordinate 3,559, forward strand.
GTCTGTATAAAAAAGATAATAGAGTACGCCTGCTGCCTGAAAATGATGAATTTGATCCTATTGATATTGCACCTGAGGAAACGCTGCATATCTGGGGCGTGGTCACTAATGTTATCCATGCTTTATAATTGTGCTGTAAATAACAACGAACCAGTGATAAAGTAAGCCTCTTTTTTCTTCACCAGGATTTCATTTTTCATGTGGTTTAAAAATTTAAAAATTTACCGTTTCAGCAAGCCTTTTACTCTTTCGCCTGAACAACTGGAACAACAGTTAGCAGACAAATCATTTCAACCCTGTGCTTCCACCCAGCCCTCCTCTTACGGCTGGGTATCTCCACTGAATCATCCCGATGCGGTTCAAAACCAGCTGACTCACACTATTGGCCAGTACACCATATTCTGCAGTCGCCTGGAAGAACGGATATTGCCGGCAAGTGTCATTAATGATGCCTTAAACGATAAGCTCGACAGCATACAGAGTGAAACAGACCGGCGGCCGGTGGGTAAATATAAACAGAGTATTAAGGATGAGTTGATTCTGGATCTGTTACCCAAAGCCTTTACCCGTTCAAAACGCACCTATGCTTACCTAGACAGAGAGCAGCAACTGATTATTGTGGATGCCGCCAGCAGCAATAAGGCTGAAGAACTGATTGAATTTTTACGCCAAACTCTTGGCTGTTTACCGGTTGTCCCACTTAAAACGACGACCAGCCCGGCAACCCTGATGACAGCTTGGTTAAAGGGTGAAAACTTGGCTGATGATTTTATTATTAAAGACGAATGTGAATTACAGGAAGCCGCAGAAGACGGTGCAATTATTCGCTGTAAACGTCAGGATCTGAGCAGTGACGAAATTCAGATGCACCTGGATAACGGTAAGCAGGTCACCCGCTTGGTGATTAACTGGAATGATGCCTTGGAATGTCTGCTGCAGGATGACTTAAATATAAAGCGCCTGAAGTTTTCCGATGAATTACTGGAACAGGCGGCCGATGACGGAGCTGAAGATCCTGCAGCCCGTTTTGATGCTGATTTTAACCTGATGACCGGCGAATTATCCCGTTTTATTCCTCGCTTAATTGAGGTTCTTGATGGTGAATCAGTATCATCCGTAAAATAATTATCATAT
>JANELJ010000078.1:4792-8560 GCA_024511395.1 Gammaproteobacteria bacterium
TTAAGTTAATAGCCTGTTACATCTGGAAAATTTTCAAGGATAATCATGACCATCAAAAAAACACTGACCCAAATCAGCCTAGTGACTCTAATCAGTGTTAATCTGTCGGGAGTCACTTTAGCCGGAGCACTGGAAGATGCTCAACAGGCTATTGAGAAAAAAGACTATGCAACAGCTGTTATCCATTAAAAAAAACAGCTCAAAGAAACCCCTAAAAATGCCCGGGCCCGTTTTTTACTGGGTCGTCTGTATCTGCAGCATGGCAAACTGGACTCCAGTATTAAAGAACTGTCCAGAGCTCATGAATATGTACCCGATAATACTGAATTTACTTTTTTGTATGCTGAAGCCTTACAAATAGCAGACAAGTATAAAAAACTGCAGAAACTGCTGGATACGCCATTTTCTGACAAAAAGCAGGAAGCCACCCATTTAAGTTTTCTGGGTTTTGCCCACCTAGCATCCAGACAACTGGCCGACGCCAGACAGGCTTTTGAAGCATCTATTGCCGCCAATCCCAATATCCGTGCCTATAATGGCCTGGCTACCATTGCGATTATGGAAAATAACCTTGAGCAGGCTAAACAATACCTGAGCAAGTCAGAAACCCTTGAACCGGACAATGCCTCCACCCGGCATCTGAAAGCCAAACTGGCCAATCTGGATAAACAGCCTGAAAAGGCTCAACAGCTTATTAAGCAGTTACTGCAGTAGACCGGACGACAAAGTGCTGCAGAACCTCAGCGCTATTACTGAATTTCAGATGGGTAATAAAGATAAAGCGGTTGAAATTTATGATAAACTGCTCAGCTAGGATAAAAACAATATCCAGGCCTATATGGGGCTGGCTCAGACACTGGTTAAGCAGCATCCAGACAATACCCAGGTAATGATTTTTCTGGCAAAAGCCCTGGTGGCCAATAAACAGAAAGCCGAGGCCGAAAGAACCTTAAACAACATTACCGCGTTTGACAAGGAAGATATTACTCACCGGGTGTTGCTGGCATCATTACTGGCCGAAGATGAGTACAGCAATTACTATTGAGTCGGATAACCTGTCTCTGTACTTAAACAAAGCCTCTTTATATCTGAAAAAAGGCGATTATCAACAGGCTCTGAAAGTTGCCCGTGATATCCAGCAGGAATTTCCCGACTCTACTAATGGAAAACTACTGGAAGCAGATATATATCGTCTGCAGAAACGTTATGAGCCTGCTCTTAGCATTTATGAAAGCGTTTATGCCACTGAGCCTACACGCAAGATTTTATCTGCCATGGTAGATATGTATATTGCACTAGATCAGCCTGACAAGGCTATGGCAGCTCTGGAAAAGGCCAGACACTATTACGAGCAGATCCTGCATAAGATCCCCAACCATATTGTTACACTTAACAACCTGTCCTGGATTTATATGGACACAGACATTAAAAAAGCCCTGGAACTGCTGCAACAGGCCGTAGAAAAGCTGCCTGATGATAACGATGTCCAGTATCACCTGGCTTATACATACAAACAGTTAGGACAAACCCAGAAAGCAAAGGCTATCCTGGAAAAAATTATAAATTCTGAGAAACATTATATGGAACAGGATAAAGCCAAAGCGCTCTATGGGGAATTGCAGTAAAATAACAGGGGCAAAAGCCCCTTAAACTTAAAACAGCGGTTAGAAATTATGAGCGATACCAAAAAAACCGATCTCCCGGATCCTGAAACAGAATCAACTATAAAAGATAAGCTTTGCATTGATTTTCACGGTGCAGCCATTATTGATGAAAATGGCAAAGAAATTCCGATTACTGAGAACATGGTTAAGCAGGCCTGTGAGAAAATTGATCCAGAAAGCGCCTGAATTGATAAAACTATTATTTCTTTAGCTGTTATTGAACTTGCCTACAACTGCGGTCAACGATTAGAATAGCCCCTCTAAATAACAGGAAACCTCTTCGTGTCCATAGCCTCAAATAAATCCAGTATGCCACCCGGCAGCGAAATACAACTCATCCGGCCTGATGACTGGCACCTGCATGTGCGGGCCGGAGCAGGGCTGAAAGCCGTTATGCCGTTTACGGCCCGGCAGTGCGGACGGGCCATTATTATGCCTAACCTTACACCTCCAGTAACCACCACCGAACTGGCCAGTGCTTATTACCAGGAGATTATGCAGACTCTGGAGCCGCAAAGCGCATTTCAGCCCCTGATGACACTTTACCTGACCAATAATACCTCTGCTGAAGAAATACAGCATGCAGTTGACAGCGGTCTGGTTTATGCCGTCAAACTCTATCCTGCCGGAGCCACCACCAATTCTGATGCCGGTGTAACGGATATTAAACAATGCTATCCGGCTCTGGAAAAAATGCAGACTCTTGGTCTGTCCCTGCTGGTTCACGGTGAAGTCACCGATCCCGAAATAGATATTTTTGACCGGGAAAAACAGTTTATTGAGCAACGACTGATTGGGATCATTCATGACTTTCCTGAACTGAAAGTGGTTTTTGAACATATTACCACCCGGGATGCCGCAGATTTTGTACGTGAAAGCTCCGAATATATTGGCGCAACCATTACCGCCCACCACCTGCTAATGAACCGCAACGATATGCTGGTGGGCGGTATAAAACCACATCATTACTGCCTGCCGGTCTTAAAACGGGAAACCCACCGTCAGGCATTAATTGCAGCTGCGACTTCCGGTAACAGCAAATTCTTTATGGGCACTGATAGCGCTCCTCATGCCCAGGGTAAAAAAGAAACCACCTGCGGTTGTGCCGGCATGTTTACCGCCTTTGCTGCAATTGAACTCTATGCTGAGGCCTTCGAAAATGCCGATGCCTTGGAGCAGTTGGAAGGTTTCTGTAGTATCCATGGTGCAGAATTTTATGGTCTGCCCATCAATAGTGACCAAATCACCCTGAGAAAAGAATCCTGGACAGTGCCCCAAAGCTATCCTTATGGTGATGATGTGGTAGTACCCTTACGGGTCGGACAGACCATTAACTGGAAACTTATTCCATAACACAAATATTCATTTACCAGGAACTACAATACCAGCCCGATGAGCAATAATACCCCCAAAAAAGAAAAACCCACCACCGGCATTGTCACCCGCTTCCGGGGATTTTTACCTGTCGTGGTCGATGTGGAAACTGCCGGGTTTAATCCTAAAACCGATGCTCTGCTGGAAGTGGCCGCAACAATTCTGCGGATGGACGAACAGGGCGATTTATACTGCCATGAAACCTATGCCTGCAATATTGAGCCGTTTCCCGGCGCTAACCTGGACGAAGCCGCTCTGAAATTCACCGGCATTAATCCGTACAATCCCTTTAGAATGAACAAGCCCGAGGCAGAGGCATTAAGAGAAATCTTTCAACCCATACGTAGGGAAATCAAGCAGACCGGATGCAGCCGTGCCATACTGGTCGGTCATAATCCGACCTTTGATCTGAACTTCCTGACCTCAGCGGTCGAGCGCAATAATATCAAGCGCAATCCATTTCATAAATTCAGTACCTTTGATACCGCAACCTTAGGCGGCCTGGCCTATGGTCAGACCGTGCTCTCTCGGGCAGCACAGGCTGCCGGTCTGGAATGGAGTGATGAGGATGCCCACTCAGCAAAATACGACACCGAACAGACCGCCGAACTGTTCTGCCGTATTACCAACCGCTGGCATCATCTGGAAAAACTGGAACAGTCATAATCCTAACAAATCGTTACTTACAAATTTGGTGGGATTCCCCTCTTCACTGATTTTTACTACATAG
>JANELJ010000305.1 GCA_024511395.1 Gammaproteobacteria bacterium
TTTTGGCTGTTTCTCTGGCTTCATTCTGGTCTGGAAATTTGCAAGGTAATAAGGCTTATTTTACCAAAAACCTGCAAATTTAACACCCATAATCAAGCAATATTTCTTTATAAATCAATGCACTATGTTTTATTCAGGGCAAACTATTTAAGTCCCAGGATCTTATGAGCCTGCAAAGAAACCCGCCATTGCGGGTGCTGCAGACAATAGTTCACAACCGCCTGCTGGTTATCCGCCTGCCCGGCTTCATCAACCGCCTGCAAATAAAAATAGTTAAAATCCAGATCGGCAAACTGTTCCGGCGACAGCTCATCCCGGGGAAACAGTAGCTTGACTTCATCGCCGCTGCGCTGTTCCAGTTTATCCAGCTGCTTGGGGCTGACGCACAGCCAGTCAATACCCGAAGGGGCTTTTATCGTGCCATTGGTTTCCACTGCAATTTCAAAACCCGCCTTATGCAGGGCATCAATCAGTTCACTGTCCAGCTGCAGCAATGGCTCCCCCCCGGTAAAGACGACATAGGGAACACCTTCAGTATTATCCGGCCAGGTTTTACGGATCTGTTCAGCCAGCTGCGATGCCGAAGCAAACTTGCCGCCGCCTTCACCATCGGTACCGACAAAATCGGTATCACAAAACGGGCAAACGGTTTTATGCCGATCCTTTTCCAGACCGCTCCAGAGATTACAGCCACTGAAACGACAGAACACGGAGGCTCTGCCACTTTGATGGCCTTCACCCTGCAGGGTGTAAAACAGTTCTTTGACAGTATAGGTCATATTCAGTCCGGCAGAGCCGGGCCTTCTTCACCCCAGCATAAAACAGCACCGCATCCCAGTGTTTCAAATAAATCAATACGATCCAGCTGCGGCAAAGCGTCAGCCATTTTATCTTTAATCCAGTACAGCAGATGGGTGACATCCGCATCTTCTATGCCGTCAAGCTGATCCAGACGCTGGTGATCCAGTTGTTTATAGATGGGCTTAAACAGGGCTTTAACATCCCCGTAATCCACAGTCCAGCCCATGACCTCATCCAGTTCAGCGGTTAAATGCAGACGGATAAGATAGCTGTGACCATGCAGTTTGCGCCGCCGGTCATACTCTGCCACCCAGTTTAATTTCAGGGCACTCTCAAACCGCTGTTCTTTCCAGATACGGTAATGTTCGCCATTATAATGACAGCCGGAAGTATGGGTTTCATACACCGTAACCCAGGACAGCTGGCTGAACGTCGGCCTGAGCCGCTGCCAGATCCAGTTGGCCAGCACCTCGGAGGTGGGATTTTCCAGCCCGTCAATATCATTGAGACAGCTATAATCCAGCTGCTCAAACAAAGGCTGCCAGAGCTGATCCATCCGTGCAAAATCCACACCCATGTCGGCCTGTTCCTGCTCCCGATCCAGATCCTGATTGGCATGTAAAATGACTTCAAATCCGTGTCCATGCATACGCCCGCACTGGTGGCCTTCCGGGACATTAGGAAGCTGATGCGCTGCTTCAAAACGATACCGCCGCCAGATATGTGCATGTCCCTGCCGATCCAGATCCACACCACTGTCATGGGTACTTTGAATAGCTACCCGGTCAATCCCCTGCAGATCAATTTTCTGATGTACCCAGCGTGCCAGGTTCTCATCAGTAGGTACTGACAGGTGATTATTTAACAGAGTGTAATTTAAAGGGGCAATGGTTTTCTGTAAATGTTCCATTAAAAAGGCCACTGGCTCTTCTGCAAAGCCATCGGGCTCATTACTGCCACTCAGTTCCATGGGAACCCGCACAGAAGCCAGATAACTGTGCCCATGCAGTTGTGCTGCCGGATGCTCCTCCGGCAGAATATTTATCTGGCAGGCAGATTCAAACGGCATAGTCGCCAGATAATAAATAGTATCAGTCATATTTAGAGGGTATTCATAGGTATGTCTTTAAGGATTTTATCATTTCGTTTCAATAGTTTACCCATCAGGATGTAACTCCAATATTAGGTTCTACACCAAACTGATAAAGTCCAGTAGACTTATCCCGTTTAGGATGGGCTCTGCCAGCATTTTCTTTCAGGAAAAAATACGTTCTTTCAAGTACATCCGTTAATTGTTTTCGTTTATGGTTAACAATGGATTCCAATAATGAATACCACCAGTAAACGGTTGTTTTGGAGACCGTCAACGTTGACATCGCCATTTGGCAAAATTGTTCTATGCTACTACATATAAATCGTTTCAGAATCGTCGCGATTAAACTGCTCCAAACCAAAGCTTCCATCAATGCGCAATTACTGGTTTGGAACACCTGCAAGTTATTATGTGACTTGCACTCTTTAAATAACAACTCAATCTGCCAGCGTAAACGATATAACTGGCTGATTTGTGTCGCTGAAAACTGTTCTGCTTTCAGATTTGTAACCAAAAATGTATGCCTTTTTTCTTTGGGGCTCCAGATTGCAATCAGCCTTGTTTCTCTGCCATCAATCTCCACAATCATATCAATTAATTGTCGTTTTGGCAGAGATTTTAACAAATCAGACA
>JANELJ010000306.1 GCA_024511395.1 Gammaproteobacteria bacterium
CCGCCACTGCTGAGAGGCCAGCAGCCCCTGAGTGAGATCCCAGCCCTGCCCAAGCATTTCACTCAATTCTGAAAATACCGGTTCCAGTTCATGCCATTGTTGAGCAAGTTCCTGCCAGCTTTGCTCAAGTATAGAATCATTATCCAGTATAAAAGGACTGTTTGCTGTTTCCGGACTTTCACTTTCATCAGCACCTTCGGGGGAATGAAGTGAGTCTGTGGTTTCAGATAAATCCTGTTGCGGACTTTCCGGCTGCTCACTCAATCCGTCATCTTTAAAAGCTGAATCCCGGTCATTATGTTTATGCCGCCGAGCCAGTTTATCATCAAAGCCCGGATCAATTTTCTGCCACTGCTCTGCAGTACTGATAGCCTCACAGACATCTTCCAGGATAGAGTCCACCAGTGTTTCCGGGTTTTTACAGTATTGTACAATTTCCAGTACATCAAGACGTTTTAAGATCATTTCCCTGATAGAGACTTCCGACCAGACTAGGGATTTATGATTTGGAAGATGCCCCTGCAATAAGGCTTCCCGCCATTGCAGTATGCCTTCAATGCGCTGATTCAGTTCTCCATGGAGATGGGTAACAATAATATCGTAGAGTGTTTCTGGCAGCTGATCCAGATACTGAAATTTCTGTTCCAGTTGCTGCAGCGGATCCTGAAAGTGATTAGGCATAAATAAAATACAGATTAAAGCGTCGGCAGCTTTCTAAAGCCGCTGATCACTTTTTCCATGCGTTGAAGTAACTTCAAGGCACTGTCAATAGTCTCTGACAAACCGCTTTCCTCCTGCTGCATAAATGATTCACCCAGCCATAAATGCCTGGACAGAGTTTCTGACAGACCGTCTTTCTGCTCACCCAGACGATTAATAAAAACCTGCAAATCATCTGCAATCTGCCGGGTTTCGTTAATCCGTTTTAAAATAAAGTCCGCGGGATATTTTTTTGCCTGCATACAGGGCTGGTTACTGAGCAGTACCCTAAACTGATTCTGTGGATTTTTGATGTATTTATCAATATGCTGCCAGTGTCCGTCAATATGACACTGCTGGTAGTAATCATCAAAAAACTGTTCTTTCAGTTCATCAAAGGTATAACCTTCATCGTTATTAGTCCGATCTGAATTATCCGGCGGCGCCAGATAAAGCGGCTGACTATTACGCTCTGTAACAGACCATTGCTCTTTGTCCAGCGTCTGCCTGCCTTCTTTATCCAGATAGAGTAATTCACCCCGGTTATTTTTAAGCTGTAGTTTCTCACCGCTTTCTTTAGCCAGTGTTTTTTCCTAGGTATGCACCAGCTTTTCCAGCCACTCCTGATTAAAGCAGGCACCAATACCCAGATGGGACTGATACCAGTCCAGGATCAGCTGACGTTGTGCAGGAACATGCCACAGGCAATGCTGCAACAGCCAGCATTCCCAGACCGAGATGCTATCCTGACCATTGGTATAAGCAGAAACCTGCAGAAGTTTAACGGCCTTACGCCAGCGTCGATCAGAAACCGGAATATTTTTCTGGACAAGAAAGCTGCGCAGGGAATGCAGTAATGCCAGAACATCGTCGGGCAGTTTTAACAGGGCAATAAACTGTTTATCCGAGACAGCCTTAACTTCATAACGACATAAGAACCGATCATAGAGCGCCGCCAGTTCATCATCTTCCGGCAGTTCATTACTGGCACCGACTACACATAACAGAGGCACTTTTTTACGCACATCGCCATTATTAAACTCACGTTCATTTAATAAGGTCAGCAGGGAATTTAAAATGGCGCTATTGACTTTAAAAATTTCATCAATAAAGACAATACTGGCTGAAGGCAGGTAATTTTTAGTGAGCCGGTGATAACGATCCGCTTCCAGAGACTTGATGGACAGCGGGCCGAAAATTTCTTCTGGTACAGAGAATTGGGTCGGCAGCCGTTCGAAATAGTCCCCTTCATTGATAGCATGATGCAGCCGCCGGGCCAGCTCACTTTTGGCCGTACCCGACGTACCGATCAGAAGAATATGTTCACCGCTGAGCAGGGCTAATAAGGCCAGACGAACTGCTGTTTCCCGTTCAATAAAACCATCCTGTAGGGAATGGATAAGTTTATTAAGACGAGATTTTAAATGTTCTGTCTGAGCCAGTATATTAATAATCTCATGATACTGCTCTGCCCACTGGGTCATTAACAACAGGGAGAAAAAGGCATAGCCCAGCAGGCTGTTAAAAAACAGTGCCGCCCCTTAATGGGGTCAAGTTGCGGTGCATTATATGGACAGACCCAGGTACAGTAACCGAAACCGAAACCGAAACCGAAACAGATATCCGGATCCTGCAGTACCGCGCCGTATTCAGCAAACTTGGTATAGGCCCGGGTGGTCAGCCCTTTAAACACACCGGATCATCACAGTGATTACAGGCCATGGATATATTAATACGCTGATAGGCCGGGTAAATCCCACCTTCTACATAACCTACAGAACGGAAGGCAATATGTGCCGGATTATCGTTTTTCTCACT
>JANELJ010000307.1 GCA_024511395.1 Gammaproteobacteria bacterium
GCTTCATTCTGGTCTGGAAATTTGCAAGGTAATAAGGCTTATTTTACCAAAAACCTGCAAATTTAACACCCATGATTCGCCAATATTTCCTTACAAATCAATGTACTATGATTTATTCAGGTCGGACTGTTTATCTAATGGAGTATTCTTTTCCTCTATCCACTTACTCATATAATACTGACTTCGATATAAATTATGACGCAGGATCCGGCCATAAAAATTATTGTTTCTATGAGCTTTAATATCCCTCTGTATTGTACTTAGCCAGTTTAATAACTTATCAGCATGTTCTCGGTAATTAAACTGATGTTCAATAGTCTCTGTGGTATTTTTACTGCACTGTTCCCATAAATTCTGATCACTATATAGCTTAATCGCATAGTCCGCCAGTTGCCGGCTGTTATCTGAAGTATCTGCTGCCAGTCCGCCCCAGTTTTGATTACCGCTTATACCTTCCTGACCAATCGGCGTAGTAACACAGGGTGTTTTTACCAGAAAGCCATCCACTATTTTGCCTTTTAAACCGGCACCAAAGCGCAGGGGAGCTAGGTTAACACGGTACTGGCTTAAGGTAGTAAGCGCATGGTCGGCGCGGCCCTTTATTATAAAACCCTGTTCGGGTTTATGCAGCTGCATGACTTTTTCAGAAGGATAGGCGCCATAAATATACAGCTGGGCTTCGGGCAGCTTTTTCTTTATTTGTGGCCAGATAGCTCGATAGCTCCATTGTACGGCGTCCCAGTTAGGCGGATGCAGAAAGTTGCCAATCATAACAAAATGCTCACGCTGATTATAAGCTGGCATATGCTGTTCACCCAGATTTTCTGTATCCAGCATAAAAGGGCAGTAATGTAATAACTCAGGAGAAATATTAAAAGTGTCGGTCAGTAACTTCATTTCATGGCTGGAAATAATCAGACTTAAATCACAGCGTAAAATAGCCGCAATTTCTCTGACGGCATCTTCACAGTACAAATTAATCGGCTGGTTTTTATTGACGGCCGTCTGGCGGGCGCGGCGTAAAAAATGCAGATCCTGAGTATCCAGTATATTAATGGCATCCGGGCAGTGTTCATGTACCCTGGGAGCAAACTGTTCTTCGCTGATAAAGCGATCGTAAAAAACAATGTCCGGTTTTAAAGCTTCGATAAACTGATCAAAGCCTGAATCATTTAAGGTAATGGTATGACTCTGGATATTCATTGCCTGCAGATCAGCGCAGTATTCGGTCTGTTCTGCGGTACAGGCAAAATATACCTGATAATATTCGGACAGGGATTTTAACAGGGCTAGAGTTCGGTAACCGGCAGCAGAGGACGCGGGTTCAGGCCAGAGGTGGCCGATAAATAATAAATGGTTCATGCTGGAGAGTTATTGCTATCATCAATGGGTATAATCCCTTCCAGATGAGTGCTGATGGTCTGTCTGGCCAGCTTTAAAAAGGCCTGGAAATAGGGCTGCTGTACATCTTCTTTACGTATGGCCGCATACAGCGTTCCCCAGATCCCCTGTTCGCCTAGAGGTAAAGCGGCAATATCGTATTGTTCCAGCACTTTTTTATTGAGTACCCAGCAGGGCAGCGCGGCCACGCCCCGGTTACTGGCGATTAGCTGCAGTGTCATGGCATTGACCTGGGAGTGTCGTACTAGGCTGAGTTCAACACCGGCATGGGTCAGAAATTTAGTAAAAATATCCAGTCTCTGACGTTCTACCGGATAGGTGATCAGAGTATCGTCATACATGTCTTCGGCCAGGATACAGGCTTCCGATGCCAGCGGGTGCTGTCGGGAAACCGCCAGTAATAACTGGTATTTAAACAGGGGGATATAGGTGATTTCGTCACTGTTGCGGATGTCTGAGGTAATAATTAAATCGGCATTGGCTCTTAACAGGGACTCGACCGGGTTAAAATCGAAACCGGTGGATAAATCCAGTTCTACGTCAGGCCATTGTACCCGGTATTGATCCAGGGTCGGCATCAGCCAGTCAAAACAGCTGTGGCATTCGACACCGATATGTAAATGACCGCTGTCACCGGTTTTTATGCGGGATAACTGCTGTTCGGTCTGGGTGAGCAGGGGGAGTACCTTGTCCGCCAGCTCCAGTAGTTTCTGGCCGGCCGGGGTAAAGCGCATTGGCCGGGTTTTGCGTACCAGTACCGGTGTGCCTAGGTAATCCTCTAGAACTTTAAGTTGATGTGACAGGGCCGACTGGGAGAGCTTGAGCTGTTCTGCAGCAGCCACCAGGGAGCCGGTTTTTTTTAAACCCACCAGTGTTTTTAAATGACGAATTTCCAGATCCATAGGGATAGTTTAGCGCAAATTATTGGTAATACATAGGTATGTCTTTAGGTTGTTCCACGCTTTAATGAGTGAGATTTTGTTCAAAATAGAACATACTCTGCTCATCAGGGATAGAGGTTTGCCTGATCTTCAGTTTGAAATAATCAGTATCCCGAATACCCCTGGCCCTTTTTCTTATTAAGCCAATACTGACATTGCCAGC
>JANELJ010000308.1 GCA_024511395.1 Gammaproteobacteria bacterium
TTAGATCGCTGCTACCTCAAAGGTGCAGTCGGTGATGCCATTAATGTGGTTATGGTAGCCGCTGGACATAACTTAAGAAAGCTCCTCAATAAGCTCCGGCTTTTGTGGCTCAAAATTATTTTCAGTTTGATGGGGTCTTTTATCAAACCGGCGCAATCAGCTGCTTTAAACCTGGCTTGAAGTCAGGCTTAAAACGGTATTATTCAGGTTGAACTACATAAGGAAAATAACTATAGTACTGATAAAAAAAGTACGGGTAAAAAAACTCCATGAAGAGGACAAACACCAGCATTTTTGGTACAGCTGTATTATCCTGTTGTTAATGTTCCCTTTTGTAGGATGGTATTACAGTCTTATTGGCACTATAATCCTCGGTTTGATAAAAGAGCTTTGGGATCATTTCCGGGGCAGTGGCTTTTGCTGGTATGATCTGTTCGCCAATAGCCTGGGCATACTGCTGGGACTAATAATAATATTTTCCTGGAATTTCTTTACTAATGGGGCTGGCTTTTAGCGGAAAACATGTGCATTGAACCTTTCACTATTACTTAACTTTACCCGGCAGGATTTAATTGACCGCTATTCAGGCTCTATTTTGGGCGGAGCCTGGTCATTTATTTTACCCCTGGTTAATATTCTTATCTTTGTCCTGGTGTTCTCAAAAATTATGGACGCCAAGCTGGCCGTATTGGGTGTAGAGTTTTCCCAATATGGCTATAGCATTTATCTGGTGGCAGGGATCTTGGCCTGGACGGCCTTTGCCAATAGTGTTATACGCATTACCAATGTCTTTAAAGACAAGGCTGGTCTGATTGCAAAAGTAAATATTTCACTGGCAGTTCTGCCGGTTTATATTTTAGTAACAGAAAGCATTATCTTTTTTATATCCATGACTTTTTTTGCAGTGTTTCTATGGCTGATAGATTTTACGATTAGCTGGCATTGGCTGTTAATTCCCCTGTTATTTATACTGCAGCAACTACTGGCGTATTCTCTGGGGTTTCTTTTTGCTACCTTAAGTGTCTTTATCCGGGATATACGGGAATTTGTAAATGTTATTATGCAGCTCTGGTTCTGGTGTACGCCTATTGTTTATGTCATTAATATTATTCCTGAGTTTGTGCAGAAATTATTTTCTTATAATCCTATGTTTATCATGGTCAGTGCTTATCGGGAGGTGATTATATTTCATCGTCTGCCGGAACTTAATAATCTGCTGCTGCTTATGCTGACTGCAATGATGCTATTTGTGCTGTCACTCTACCTGTTTCGCAAACTGGAAAGAGATGTTCGGGATTTTATCTAAATAACAGTTCCGAAATGGTGTCCATATAAATGGAACTTAAGCTTTGTTTATTGATCAAATAAATTAACCAAAATAAACAGCTCAAACAAAGCTTAAGTATGAATAATATTATAACGGAATTGAACCGTCCTGTACGTCGACGGTTAAAAAAAGTCGTACAATTTAATAAAGATGGTAACTACAGAAGGCGGGCTAAAGCAATTTTGCACCTGCATCAGGGCTACAGCAGGAAGCAGGTTTCCCAATTACTGAGTGCCAGAAGGACAAGTATCAGAAAATGGATACAACGCTTTGAACAATTTGGCGAATCAGCCCTGGTTCCAGAAAACCGTGGCAGAGCACCCTATAGTATCAATGAAACCATTTGTACCCGATTACTGGAACTGGTTCAGAAGCAGCTGAAAGAATTTGGGTGGTTTAACTCAAGGTGGACTTCAGAATTATTAACCCGGCAGATCAATGAGGAATTTCAGACTTGTATCCATTCCTCTACTGTCCGAAAGTTATTACCTAAACTGGGTATAAAATGGAAACGAGCCAGCCCGACACTGTGCATACAGGATAAGGAAAAAGCTCGTAAAATGAAGAAGATAGAGCAAGCATTATCTGGCCGGTGCTCTAAATACAAAAACAGGCCGTGTTGTCTGGGTAGAATGGGAAAGTAAAAATTCATTCCTGTTTTTACGCCTGATGGCTGAATTAAGAAAAAGATACAGACAAGCTAAAACCATCCGATTGGTAGCGGATAATTATGTTATATATAAAAGTCAGATAACGAAAACATTTCTGTCCCATAACAAAAAAATTTGAACTGTTCTTTCAGCCAGCCTATCATCCCTGGGTGAACAGAATTGAGTTATTATGGAAGCAGTTACATGATACTGTAACCAGAAATCATCAGCATTCAACAATGAAAAGTCTGATGGAAGATGTTAGTAAATTTATGAATAATGTATCACCCTTTCCTAGCTCTGAAATTCAACAGAAAAGGTTATAGGGGGACACATTTTAGGATCAGCTATTTAGTCCGACCTGAATAAATCATAGCACATTGATTTATAAGGAAATATTGCTTGATTATGGGTGTTAAATTTGCAGGTTTTTGGTAAAATAAGCCTTATTACCTTGCAAATTTCCAGACCAGAATGAAGCCAGAGAAACAGCCAAAAATACCTCAGGAAGACCTGTTCAGGATGC
>JANELJ010000309.1 GCA_024511395.1 Gammaproteobacteria bacterium
CAATATTTCCTTATAAATCAATGTGCTATGATTTATTCAGGTCGGACGAAATATTATAGTCAAAGTATACCCCAACCTATTCAGGAACGTAATTTTGCAAAAGCATTCGCCATAGCATTATTGGCAGGTGTAGCCTGCTCTATTTTACGCTTCTGCCTACCCTGGTCTGACCGCATGGGTTCACCAGAGCGTTTTTTCGGTTTTTCGGCTTTTTCATTCAGACGCATGGTCAAGGCTATACGGTTACGCTTTAAATCTACCTCAACTACTTTGACCTTAACTACATCTCCGGCTTTTACAATATCCCTGGGATCTTTAACAAACTTATCGGCCAGCTGGGAAATATGAACCAGGCCGTCCTGATGTACCCCGATATCTACAAATGCACCAAAGTTGGTCACATTAGTCACTACCCCTTCCAGAATCATCCCTTCTTTCAGATCTTTTGGCAATTCGACACCCTCAACAAAACTGGCTGTTTTAAATTTAGGTCGTGGATCCCGTCCGGGTTTTTCCAGTTCCGCCAGCACATCCCTAACAGTGGGTTCACCAAAATTTTCATCGGTAAACTGGGCTGGATTTAAGGAACGAAGGAAGGATTTATCCCCAATTAAGTTACGGATATCCCTGTTACAGCTGGCGGCAATTTTTTCCACCAGGGGGTAAGCCTCAGGATGTACAGCAGATCCATCCAAGGGATTGTCACCATTCATTACCCTTAAAAAACCGGCAGATAACTCAAAAGCCTTATCACCCATGCGGGATACTTTCAGCAATTCTTTTCGGCTTTTAAAAGCCCCGTTCTGTTCACGATACGCCACAATATTACTGGCCTGGGTACGGCTGAGACCGGAAACCTGAGTCAATAAGGGTACCGATGCGGTGTTTAAATCAACACCGACACCGTTTACACAGTCCTCCACTACAGTATCGAGCTTTTTACTTAATTGTGTCTGACTGACATCATGCTGATACTGTCCCACACCAATGGACTTAGGATCAATTTTAACCAATTCCGCTAGTGGGTCCTGTAAACGCCTGGCAATGGAAATCGCCCCGCGCAGAGAGACATCCAGTTCAGGAAATTCCTGTGCAGCCAGTTCCGAAG
The DNA here is from genome assembly GCA_024511395.1 of Gammaproteobacteria bacterium. GTDB lineage: Bacteria > Pseudomonadota > Gammaproteobacteria > GRL18 > GRL18 > JANELJ01. The sequence continues at coordinate 1,109 of JANELJ010000309.1, forward strand.
CAGAATACACAGAAGCACCGGCTTCTGATACAACAACTTTGCTTAACCGTAATTCGGGCACCTGTTTAATAACATCGGCTGCCAGTTTGTCAGTTTCCCGTGATGCCGTACCATTGCCAATGCTGATCAGCTCTGCTGAATGCTTTCTGGCCAGGGCGGTCAGGGTATGTACAGACTGCTCCCATTGATGTTTTGGGGCATGGGGACAAATAGTGGTGTTGTCCAGTAATTTACCTGTGGCATCCACCACAATGACTTTAACACCGGTTCGAATGCCCGGATCCAGTCCTATAGTAATTTTCTGTCCTGCCGGTGCAGCCAGTAGCAGATCTTTGAGGTTATTACCAAAAACATCAATAGCGGCTTCTTCGGCCTGTTCCCGCAGACGTTTTTTTAAATCCATATCCAGAGCAGTTTTTAACTTGATTTTCCAGGTCCACTTAACCACCTCCATCAGCCATTTATCAGCCGCTCTGCCTTTGTCTTCAATATTAAAGAAATGGGTAATTTTATGCTCCATGATTGATAGTGTACTGGGGGCCGGCTCCTCATCCAACTCTGTGGAAATACTTAAAAAACCTTCCTTACGTCCTCTAAACAGTGCCAGGATACGGTGTGAGGGCATTTGCTCCAGTTTTTCTCTGGTATCAAAATAATCAGAGTATTTACTGCCCTCTTCTTCCTTACCAGCAAGCACTTTAGATACCATCACGCCGTTTTCCCAGAGGTATTCACGCAGATTTCCCACCAGTTCCGGTGCTTCTGCAAAACGCTCCATCAGGATCTGCTTAGCACCATCCAACGCCTCTTTTAGCGAATTAATCTTTTTATCTGCATTTATATACTCATTGGCAGCCGTTTCAGGAGATTGTTCCGGATTGTTTAGCAGGCTGTCTGCCAATGGTTCAAGACCGGCTTCTCTGGCCGTATCCGCTTTGGTTTTGCGTTTAATAATATAAGGTTTATAGAGGTCTTCCAGACAGGTTTTGGTATCTGCAGCATTTATTTGCTGCTCAAGTATAGGGGTTAATTTACCCTGTTCGGAAATTGCTTTTATAATAGTGTCTTTTCTGTCATTTAATTCTCGCAGATAATGTAAACGCTCATCCAGCAGACGTAACTGGGTATCATCCAGGCTGCCGGTTACTTCCTTACGGTAACGGGCAATAAAAGGCACAGTATCACCCTCGTCAAGTAAGGTAATTGTGGCTTCTATCTGGACAGGTTTAACATTGAGTTCCTGGGCGATTTGTTGGGCGATTTGCTGAGTTTTTGAAACGGGCATACCGTAAAGATTTCCTAATATGGTTTAAAACAGGAAATCTTAGTTCAGATTGACATGAGAAGCAAAAAAAAAGCCCCTGTTTTTTTCACAAGACAGGGGCTTTTTTTT
>JANELJ010000310.1 GCA_024511395.1 Gammaproteobacteria bacterium
GCTCCTAAGGGGTAACGCTCGGGTTAAAAATGTTATGTAATAAAACAGTTCACCGGGGATATTGCTGTATCCTTTGGTGTGCATTGCGGCCTCCAGAAGTTTGTTTTTTCTTACTGAAGGCCGTTTCTTAAAAGATAGCTCTTTTAAGAAGAAGCAGCAATGCTGCCGAATTTTTGTCAACTATTTTTTGCTTTTTTTTACATTTTTTTCCTGTTTTTACTGAATTATTTTGTTTACCTCGGAGTAACAGGGGCCGTGTGTCCCTTGATGAAGTTTCGACAGCAGGGAGGCTGTCGAAAAGCATCCATGGATGGATTCACGGCGGCTTCAGCAAGGGATACTCGGTTCCTGTTACGGACTATCCAATAAATTTTAAATGATTCTCCTTTTTGGGGGAGCTGAAACTCTAAACTTTAGTTTATTAAAACAGTTACATAATTCACAGGTCTGCTATGTTAAACTGGGTTTTCTTTTAACAGTATAAAATGATTATGATTAACAAAGCACGAATTTTATTAATATTATCCAGCCTGATTATTGTTCTGTCAGGCTATTCCATGACTCCGGAACGCAAGCCTATACCAGTGGATCTGGTCAAACAGGCTGCTATACCAAGTATTCCTGATGCACGCTTCTGGGCAGATGAATGGCCTGCCTTTTCAGTACATAAATTTGAGAATTTGACGGATAAAGAGCTGTGTGAGCATTTTTCTGCAATTTATAATACTGAACATAATTATCTGGCCATCTCCGGAGGCGTGCTAATGGTGCCTTTGGTGCCGGATTACTGGCAGGCTGGACAGAACATGGCGATCGGCCTCAGTTTACCATGGTTACCAGGGGCAGTACCTGTGCTTTAAGTGCGCCTTTTGCCTTTCTGGGCAGTGACTACGATGACGAGCTGAAAAAAGTCTACACCCAGACCAAAACTTCGGATATTGCTGTAGAGCGCAATCTACTGTCCGGGATGCTGGGTGATTCCATGGCAGATACTACGCCTTTAAAAAAACTTATCCGAAAATATATTACCGATGATGTCATTGCGGCAATCGGGCGTGAATATAAAAAAGGACGCCGTCTGTTTGTTGGGACGGTTAACCTTGATGCAGGACGAGCGGTTATCTGGAATATCGGTGCCATTGCCAATAGCAATTATCCTGAAAAGGCTGATCTGATCCGGGAAGTACTGAGAGCCTCAGCCGCAATTCCGGTAGCCTTTCCTCCGGTGCTGTTTAACGTGGAAGCGGATGGTAAAATCTATGATGAAATGTATGTGGACGGGGGAACCGGCTCCCAGGTGTTTGTTTACCTGGCTGAGGTGAACTGGAAGCAGATCACTAAAAAGCTAAAAGTCAAAGGTAAGCCCAAAGTCTATATTATTCGCAACTCATTTCTGGATCCGGATTATAACGGTGTAATTCCCAGTGTGATGCCTATTGCCTCCCGTTCTATTGACTCTTTAATCAGAACTCAGGGTGTGGGCGATTTATACCAGATTTATGCCTTATGTGAACGTGATGGCAATGATTTCAATCTGGCCTATATTCCGGCAGACTTTACTGAAAAACCAAAAGAAGGTTTTGACCCGGTCTATATGACTGATCTGTATGACTATACTTATAAAATGGCGGTAAATGGATTTCCCTGGAAGAAAGGACCTCCAGGTTTTATCCGTAAATAACGTTTACCATTGAAATATCTTCCACTGCTGCACGGTGGTTTCACTGATTTCCCGGTTTGAGCGGGTTTCCAGTGAACCATCACCGTCGGTATCATACAGGTAATAAGTCGGGCCATTTTTGGGCATTACCTTGACCTTATACACCACTCCGTTGACGCTGTGAGTTTCAATGGTTTTGTCATCCCGTTTAATAATATTAATATCCACGTTTTCTAGCGGATTAACTTTGTCTTCATCGGGTTTGCGTTTTTCTTCTCCCTGTTCCTCTGCAAAAAGGCTGGCACTCAGGCTTAGACCTAAGGCTACTAAAATAATAGAAAAGGTGTGGGAAGCCATTTTTTTATTCATTTTATTTCCTGAAATAATATTTCTGTTATATTTTTTATTTACCCTTTGTAAAAAGGGGACTGAAAAGCCTGCAAATCTTAATGACTAAAGATCCAGCATTTGCTCATGTTCTTCTGCAGAGGGGCCGAAACAGCGATGCTCATAATGGGCAAAAATTGCTTCAACAATTGCTTTGGGTTCATCAATAATTTGCATTAACTGCAGATCTTCCGCTTCAATAGTTCCGGCGGGAACCATGGTATTTTCAAACCACTGTAATAAACCAGACCAGAACTGGCTGCCGATCAGGATAATGGGAATTTTCCGGGTTTTGCCCGTTTGAATCAAAGTCAGTATTTCTGCAAACTCGTCTAAATAACTGTTCCGAAATGGTGTCCATATAAATGGAACTTAAGCTTTGTTTATCGATCAAAGAAATTAACCAAAACAACCTGATCAAACAAAGCTTAAGTATGAATAATATTATAACG
>JANELJ010000311.1 GCA_024511395.1 Gammaproteobacteria bacterium
CCAATGTGTGGGCAAAGTTGGGTGTTCACCATCAGCAGAATACGCACTTGACTGAAGAAAAAGAGAATTTAAACTTTTTGCTGAACGCTGAACGCTGAACGCTGAACGCTGAACGCTGAACACTTTCCTTTCCATCTATCTCTTTTGGCAGGCTTGTTAAACGATATTAATTTATACTAAAATATTGCATGTTAATAATTAAGAGTTCGTTTATAATTCTGAATTAACTCTGGTCGTTAGTGCACTTTTAGGCTAGAATCAGTTTTTATACGATATTTACAACCACTCAATAGACTCAAAATAACGAGACGAGGGAATTTTAATGGCTAACTTTGATAAAGAATTAGACGCTTCAGGATTAAACTGTCCACTGCCAATTTTACGTGCCAAGAAAGCACTGGCTGAACTGGATTCCGGACAGGTTCTGCATATTATTGCGACTGACCCAGGTTCTGTAAAAGATTTTGAAGCTTTTGCTAACCAGACAGGTAACGAGTTAATGGAAAGCAGCGAAAACGGTGGTAAATTTGAGTTCTTAATTAAGAAAGCTTAATTTTCCTCCTGCTTTAAAATAATTTTAAAGCTAAAAAAAGCCCGCAAATGCGGGCTTTTTTGTACCTGGAATAAAAAAATATTCCAAGTAAAGCGAAAGCGTGGGCGTGTAAATTAGAATTTCCAGGTAGCCTGAATACTGAAAATATCCACTTTAGAATCAAAGTCGCCTCTTAAATAGCCTTTTTGGGTCAGCAGTGCATATTCTTCATCTATATCCGCATCATCAACCCATAAATGAGAATAACCAGCATCTATAGTTAAATCGGCAGAGGGTGAATAGCTGGCACCAAAACTTAACCAAGTACGATCATCACCTGGAATACGGGAGGTTCTGTGCTTATCATCAATAGGCGTTTTGTCCCGGGCCACACCGGTTCTAAATGTCCATTGAGGGTTATAGGTATATTTCATACCCAGTGAATAGCGGAATACATCATTACATTTTTCATCTACCTGAGAAACTACAACGCCTGCATTATCATCACTTTCAATTTTAAGCTCTTTAAAACTGCTCCAGGCCGTATGCGTGACATCGGCCAGTAATGTTAACTGACGGTTTAGCTGATGAGTCAGGCTGATAGAAAGCGTGGAGGGGGTGTCAACATCAGCTGTAACATCTTGATTATTAAATTTGGGGTATCCTATTAAAGCGGGTGAAATCCCCTTGTATTTTACATCACCTTCCAAGGTATGGCTGACTTCACTTCGAAAGTGCATTCCAATTCGTGTTGCCTGTGTAATTTCATAGATAAAGCCTAAATTAACCCCTACACCCCATGAATCACCTTTAATCTTTGCACTGCCGTCGGGTCGGGAATAGGGGCTAGGCAGAGCATATTGATAAATGTCACTTTCAAGTGTGGCTTCCAGATACTGAATATTTATCCCAAGACCAATAGATAATTTCTCATTGGCTCTAAAAGCGATTGCCGGATTTATATTTAGGGATTTCACTTCAGAATCAGTGGAGGTGTAACGTCCCATCCAGCCATTATCATATTCTGTACCCAAGCCAAAAGGTGCATTAATTCCAATACCGATTTTATATTTATCTCCAAAATCCCGGACATAATAGAAGTTGGGCACATAAAAGGTATCACCAGCATCACCACCATTGCCGCCTTGTGCAACGCCGTAGTTTGTTAGATCTGTGCTGCCGCCGTCCTGAAATTCAGCCTTGGATTTGATAATGTGCACGCCTGCTGTAACCTGAGTACCTTCTAGGTACATCATACCGGCAGGGTTAAAGTAAATAGTGGATGGATCTTCTGCAACGGCTGCAGCCCCTGCAAAAGCCTGCCCCATGCCGCTGGCTGAAGTTTCAATAATGGCAAAGCCAGCGGCCATAGTATTGGTCGATAAGCCCATGCCCAGTGCCAGAAAAGATCCGGCAACGGCGATATGAAGTGTTTTTTTCATATTATCAATATCCCTTTTCTGCCCCGGTGTTATTAAAGTTGAATAACAGGACACCGGGTTGCTGTTAATATAGCTATTAAATAATTAATGTTGTATTTTTGATACAGTTATTATGTATTAATTATGTAAATTCAGGTCATTATAACCCCGCTTTGTGGTTTTATCACAAATTCAAAATGAAAAATCAACAACACAGGCTTGAATACAGTTGAGAATAAAGGGATTTTAATAAAAAGTACAGTATTTTATATTAATTTAACTTCAGTTTTGTATAAAACACATATTATATCTAAAGTTTAGAGTTTCAGCTCCCCCAAAAAGGAGAATCATTTAAAATTTATTGATTACCTCAGTTAACCGATAGTCCGTAACAGGAAAAAAATGTAAAAAAAAGCAAAAAACAGTTGACAAAAATTCGGCAGCATTGCTGCCTTCAGTAAGAAAAAACAAACTTCTGTAGGCCACAATGCACACCAAAGGATACAGCAATATCCCCGGTGAACTG
>JANELJ010000079.1 GCA_024511395.1 Gammaproteobacteria bacterium
TGGCTTTATTCTGGTCTGGAAATTTGCAAGGTAATAAGGGTTATTTTACCAAAAACCTGCAAATTTAACACCCATAATTCGCCAATATTTCCTTATAAATCAATGCGCTATGATTTATTTAGGTCGGACTATTTAACCCAAAGAGCATATTGCCAGAAGAATGCCCTGCCCATCCATCGTTTTAATTACTGGAAGCGAAAGTTAACAAAACCCACTGAGCCATCACCTGAAGAGCTGGGTTTTGTTCAATTAAAACCTATGGCTGATAACTGATAAGATTGCATTCTACACTGGGTTATAAAACTCCAATGGAGTTTGAAAAAATTGCTTAATTTTGTGTACGGATTTTGTTGACCAGAACACTCATAATAAAAAATTCCAGTATTTACATTTCACAGGTTGACTTAGTAAATAACCCGTCTTACTATATTCATGTAAATATATATAGTTTACATTAGATATAGAATCATCTCTATATAAATAATAGTAATATATCTTAACAGGATAATGAATGACTGCTATAGCGCCTGCTCAATTATTTAAGTCCCTTTCTGATGAAACCCGTCTGCGCTGTCTTGCCTTGCTGGTACAGCGTGGAGAACTTTGTGTCTGTGAATTAACCCATGCGCTTGAACTACCGCAGCCCAAAATATCTTACCATCTGGCAAACCTGCGTAAATCCGGACTGGTCAGTGATAGAAAAAACGGATTATGGATTTATTATCGCCTGCACCCTAACCTGGCCTCATGGGTAACAGAAATATTGAAATTATCGGTTAACAATATAAAACATACCGCGCCGTTTTGTGATGATGATGTCAGGCTGATGCAGATGCCTGATCGGCCGGCTAATCTTTGTAGTGCTTGAAAAAGCGCTGAGAAAAAGAAAAAATGACTACTGAAAGATCTGCAAAAATCGTTTTTTTTGAGCATTATCTTACGCTTTGGGTGTTTTTGTGTATTATTATCGGTATTGTTGCCGGGCACTGGTTCCCTGCCCCTTTTCATACGCTGGCCGCTATGGAAATTGCTCAGGTTAATCTGCCTGTGGCACTGTTGATCTGGCTGATGATCATTCCGATGTTATTAAAAATTGATTTTAAGGCGCTTAATCGGGTTAAAGAACACTGGCGTGGTATCAGTGTTACGCTGTTTATTAACTGGGCTGTTAAACCCTTTTCCATGGCCTTGCTCGGCTGGCTGTTTATTCGCGGTGTCTTTGCTCCCTGGCTTCCGGCTGATCAGATAGACAGCTATATTGCCGGACTTATTTTACTGGCCGCTGCACCCTGTACTGCCATGGTATTTATCTGGAGTAACCTGTCTGATGGTGAACTTCATTTTACCCTGACTCAGGTGGCGTTAAATGATTTTATTATGATTTTTGCCTTTGCGCCTATTGTGGGGCTATTACTAGGCCTGTCTTCCATAACAGTGCCCTGGGACACTCTGTTTCTTTCGGTCATTCTATACATTGTTATTCCCGTTATGCTATCCCAGTTATGGCGTTACTGGCTATTAAAAGACGGTGATGAATCCAGACTAAAGTCAACCCTGTCTGTACTTGGGCCACTGTCTCTTATGGCTTTATTAACAACCCTGGTACTGCTGTTTGGTTTTCAGGGTGAACAGATCATTGCCCAGCCTATGATTATTGCCATGCTGGCCGTTCCTATCCTGATCCAGGTTTATTTTAACTCCGGTCTGGCTTATTTTCTTAACCGGCAGTTGGGTGAAGCACATAATGTCGCCGCGCCTTCTGCCCTGATTGGTGCCAGTAATTTCTTTGAACTGGCCGTGGCCACTGCCATTGTACTTTTCGGCTTTCAGTCCGGGGCAGCTCTTGCAACCGTAGTCGGGGTATTAATTGAAGTCCCGGTCATGCTTTCAGTCGTTAAAATTGTCAACCGCTCCAAAGGCTGGTATGAGTCCGGAAATCGCATTAAAAAAACTTAAGGAATTTTTTATATGAAAACCATTAAAGTACTGGGTTCAGGCTGTAAAAACTGTGAAACCACAGCCAACCTGATAAAAATCGCCGCTGAACAGGCTGGCGTCGAAATTAACCTGGAAAAAGTCACTGATATGGCTGAAATCATGTCATACGGCATAATGTCCACACCCGGGGTGGTTGTGGATGAGAAAGTTGTTCATGCCGGGGGATTACCTGGTCCAGATCAGATCCGGGAGTGGATAAAATAAAAAAGCAGCGTTAAGCGTTAAGCGTTAGCTACCGATGCTGATGGGTCTGCTCATCTGCTTAAGTTTGATTCGGTACATGGTACCTGGGATCGGGATACGTGTGCAGAAAATAATAACATTATTATTGATGATCAACAGATTGCTTACACATCTGTTAAGGTGTTAAGGGAATCTCACCTACTGACTGGTCGGACTGCGATATTGTTATTGAAGCCACTGGCAAACATCATAAAAAACCGGATATCTTATAGACCTACTTTGATCAGGGTGTTAAAAAAGTCATTGTAGCGGCACCGACAGAAGGAGCCTTAAATATTGTTTATGGTATTAATGATGATTTATATGATCCTACTGTTAACCATCTGGTCACCGCAGCCTCCTGTACTACTAACTGTCTGGCTCCGGTTATTAAGGTTATCCATGAAAAAATTGGTATTAAACACGGTTCTATGACCACTATTCATGATATTACCAATACCCAGACCATTGTCGATAAAGGCCATAAGGATTTACGTCGTGCTCGTGCCTGTGGGCAATCATTAATTCCTACCACAACAGGCTCAGCCAAAGCCATAACCAAAATATTTCCTGAACTGGAAGGCAAACTCAACGGACATGCCGTGCGTATTCCATTACTTAATGCCTCATTAACGGATCTGGTCATTGAAACAGAACGTCCGGTAACTGCTGAGGAAGTTAACGTTTATTTTAAAGCCGCTGCCGAAGGTGAATTAAAAGGCATTCTGGGCTATGAAGAACGTCCACTGGTTTCCATTGACTATGTCAATGACCCCCGCTCTTCTATAGTGGATGCCCTGTCCACTATGGTCATCAATGAAACCCAGCTAAAAATCTATGCTTGGTATGATAATGAATGGGGTTATGTTAACCGGATGATGGAACTGGCTCGTAAAGTGGCCTTAAGTCTCTAACGCAGGCAATAAAATGGAAGCTGCAATTCGCAATTACCTGGTAGTTACCGGGGGGTACTGGGCCTTTACCATTACTGACGGAGCCATCCGCATGCTGGTGGTTTTATACTTCCATATGCTTGGGTATTCCCCGTTTGAAGTGGCCATGCTGTTTTTATTCTATGAATTTTTCGGTATTGTCACCAACCTAGTGGGCGGCTGGCTAGGAGCCCGTATTGGTCTTAACCTGACCATGCACATTGGTATAGGTATGCAGGTAGTGGCACTTGCGGCATTAACCGTACCGGATGCCTGGTTGACTGTACCCTATGTCATGGCCGCACAAGCATTGTCTGGTATTGCCAAAGATTTAAATAAAATGTCTGCCAAGGCCTCGGTGAAAACCATGGCCAGCGGTTCTTCTGATACCAAGCTGTTTAAATGGGTGGCCATACTCACCGGTTCTAAAAATGCCCTGAAAGGCGGCAGTTTTTTTGTCGGTGCGGCTTTACTGGAATGGCTGGGTTTTCGCGGCGCTCTGGTAGTATTGTCCATTGGTCTGCTTCTGGTCATGATTGTAACCATTATTTTACTCCCCTCTGGTGTGGGTAAAATGAAATCAAAACCCAAATTTACCCAGGTCTTCTCAAAAGTGCCGGCCATTAACTGGTTATCTGCTGCCCGTTTTTTTCTGTTTGGCTCCAGAGATATCTGGTTTGTTGTCGGCCTGCCGGTATTTCTCTATGAAGTACTGGGCTGGACAAGCACGGAAGTCGGGGCATTTCTTGCGTTATGGGTTATTGGTTATGGTTTTGTTCAGGCCAGTGCCCCAAAACTCATCCATAAAAGTCATCACGGACTGGGTCCCGGAGGCGGTACAGTCAGGTTATGGGCTTTTATTCTTGCACTATTCCCGGCTGGCATTGCGCTGGGTCTGCAGCAGGGCTGGCCCACTGACTCCGTTCTGATTATCGGTCTGATCCTGTTTGGAATAGTCTTTGCCATTAATTCGACGGTGCACTCCTATTTAATCCTAGTCTATTCCGATCATGATAAAGTCGCCATGAATGTCGGCTTTTATTATATGGCGAATGCCGGCGGCCGACTGGCCGGTACGGTTATTTCAGGCTGGGCCTATCAAACTCAGGGGCTTGAAGGCTGCCTGTGGTGGTCAACAGGATTTGTACTTGCTGCCGCCCTGCTGTCTTCTAGTCTACCTGAACTGAGCAGGAAAGAGCATGTTTGAATGGTCTGCCAGCTGGCTGGTTTACCAACTTATGGGGCTGGTTCCAGCGACACATTTAGCAGCCGCCCTGCAGTTTTTTATTATGGATCTAAGCAAGATCTTTTTTATGCTGGTACTGATCATTTATATTATGGGCCTGCTTCGTGCTCTGTTGTCACCGGAAAAAGTGCGTCAGTATGTACGAAACCGGCCTGACTGGCAGGCCCGGATCATGGCCGTTACCTTGGGTGCTATTACCCCATTTTGCTCCTGCTCTTCTGTCCCCCTGTTTATCGGTTTTGTTGAAGCGGGTATTCCACTGGGGGTCACCTTTTCCTTTTTAATTGCCTCTCCCATGATCAATGAAGTGGCTGTAGTTATATTAGTGGGTATTCTGGGCTGGAAACTGGCGGTACTTTATGTACTTGCCGGTCTGACTGTGGCCTGGTTCGGCGGTATTATTATGCAGTGGTTTAAACCGGAACACTGGGTAGAAGATTATGTCTGGAAAATACAGATGGGGCAGACCAATCTGCCCGAGCCCGACACCTCCTTAAAGGACAGACACCAGTATGCTCTGTCGGAAGTTAAGGAAATTTTACGCCGGATATGGAAATGGGTGGTTATTGGTATTGGAGTCGGTGCCGTATTTCATGGTTATGTTCCGGAAAGCTGGGTATCAGAACATCTGTCCAGCGGCAACTGGCTGGATGTGCCTATGGCTGTGTTGCTTGGCATTCCCCTCTATTCTAATGCCACGGGCATTATTCCCGTAGCTGAGGCTATGTTAAATAAAGGGGTGGCAGTAGGTACCACCCTGTCCTTAATGATGAGTGTCGCCGCTCTTTCCCTGCCGGAAATGCTGATCTTAAGAAAAGTTATTAAATGGCAGGCCCTTGCAATATTTGTAGTCGTACTGGGCATTGCCTTTATACTGGTTGGCTGGGGTTTTAACCTGCTTTAAAAAGCTACCTGGTAATTCAGATAAGCGGTTTCTGCACCTTCATTGGTATCGCCCAGATCAGCATTGGATATATGACCTGCAGCCAATCCTATCCGGCTGTTTTTATCCAGTTGATAGATGGCAGGAGCACCTTTAGTGGATACAAACAGAGCACCCCACTCTTTATCAAGACTTTCCCAGTCTATGTGTTTTGATAACTTAATCAACTCATGGTTTATATCCAGCATGTTTTCAAGACGCATCCTAAACAGGTCTTCCTGAGGTATTTTTGGCTGTTTCTTTGGCTTCATTTTGGTCTGGAAATTTGCAAGGTAATAAGGCTTATTTTATCAAAAACTTGCAAATTTAACACCCACAGTCAAGAAATATTTCTTTATAAATCAATGCCATATATTTTATTCAGGGTGGACTAATTACTATTACAGAAAAGACAGATAATTTTAAATAGCTTTTTACCAGCAAAATCGAAGTTAAGCTCGGTGAGCAGTAGAGTTAGCCTGATATAAGAATTCATCTAAAAGCGTATCTGCATCTAATAAATGAGTTTCCAGCCAGTTTCTTAACCAGTGCATGTATTCCTCGCCAAATGGAGTATGCCCTTTTTTAACTGTTCATGTACAGAAAGAAGCTGTTCCAGCAATTTTTCATGTTCTTTTTTATGTTCATAAAAATTCGGATAATGGTATTCTTTCATCAGTTTTTCTTCGTTTTTGAACTCATCTTTTGCGAGGCTGACAAAAGCATCAAGATGTTGATTAACCTGACTTACAGAATGACCATCCATAACACATTTATCAAGTGTCTCAATTAAAGTCATTAACTTCTGATGATCATTTTCTAATAGTGGATGCATCATTATGCTCCTGTTTAAGATAGACTACAGAGGTCGATTTGTTAACTGTATATTATAATCTCCTTTTATTAACATACTCTTTTGAATTAAGCATGTAAAGTATATGGTTATTTAAACGTGAAAAATATTGGGCGATTAAATACTGATACCATGTTGCAATAACCAGCTGCGATCCAGTTCCCAGCGTACTTTATCTATTTTATTATCATTAATAACAGTAATACGGGCCAGATTTTGAACAGTAGCCAGTTTCTTTTGAGCTTTCTGGAATTCCGAAGACTGTGTTGACAGACCTTTGACCTGTGGAAAAAGAATACCAAGAACCCTGGCCACTGGAACATCTGTAGAACGTGGGGTGCTCATGACGGCGGTTCTGTTATCAATTCGAATAACTTTAAAATGATAGGGGAACTCTTTAATACTATGGATTGAACTTAATTGTTCATTCAGATCACTGACTTTTGGACTTTCATATAAAAAGACTACCGCCAGTGTTAGAGTAAAAACGCCCAGAATTAATGCATATATTTTTGTACCACGATCCATTATTCATCCCATTCATTTATAACAATTTTATCGGTACTGGCGCAGATAAAACCATTCAAAAAATCGTTTTAGCCAGTGGAAAAATCTCATACGCGGTAAAATGAGATTAAGTTTACTATTTCTAAATACCAGCATACCTGAATTCTGGCTGTCAATAATACACATTAGTTCAATCTTAAAAGTATGGGACGCCGGTTTATTATTAAATTCTTCAAGCAGGTTTTTAGCAGCAGTCTCAGCCTGCAAATCGGCCATATGTGCCTGTTTGGGCATCCAGCAAGGCCCGGGGAAACTACCGGAATCTCCGGCAACATAGACTTTATCAGAACCTTCAACCTGGCAATGGCTGTTGGCCTTGAGCATTCCCCCTTCAGAACGGGGCAACTGGGTATTATTGAACCAGCTGTTGCCGGTCATACCAGGCATAAAGATTATTAGGTCTGCATCAAACTCACCGCTTTCAGTTATGACACTGTGATCCGTAAACTGCTTCATTTTATGACCCAGATGGGTTTCTATATCACGTTTTTTCATTTCCTTAAGTAGCCCATCAACGGCCTTAGGCCCCAGTCTCTGCCCTGGATTTTCTGACGGGGTAAAGAAAATAAGTTTAAATTTATCCCGCCTGCCCTCTTTACGCAGTTGACAGTCAATACCGAATAAAAACTCAAACATGGGACCGCCGCGCATGGCACTGGGTTCCTTAGGATTGCCTGAAAAACCAAAGGCTATGGTGCCGCCCTGCATGGCTTTAAGACGATCTCTGATCTTTACGGTAGCCGGTATTCCTTCACAGGGAGTAATAGCATTATCAATGCCCGGTAGTTTTTTTATAAACTGTCCACCGGAACAGATGAATAAAGCATCATTTTCTATGTCACCCTGGGTGGTTTTCAGTATCCGGCCATTATTGCTTAAGCCAGTTGCTTCAGCAGCAATATGCTTAACCTGCGTGCGTTGAAAATAATTGCCCAGATCAATAGTAAGATCCTTTGGTTGTCTTAATTCACAGGGGATCCAGATAGTACCGGGCAGGTAATGAAACTCGGCTTTCGGAGAAACAACGGTAATATCCAGTTCCATGGATGATTTGCGCAGTGTTTTTATAGCTGTAAGAGCAGCAAAACCACTGCCTACAATGGTTACTTTTTTCATTAATGCTATTTCCGGTAAAGTTTAATTATTGATTTTAGTGATTGTATATGTAGAGCACTCATTATGATGTAACCTATATCACTAATCAGGTTTATTAGCTTATTTACCACCCTTTCCAGACGATGATAATTGTGGTTTTTCGACAGGTGCTTTAATAGAAAACTGCTGCAGATCCTTTTTACCCAGTATCTCCTCCAGGGCAAAACGGGAGACAAACTGAATATAATCCCTGTTCAGTATGCAGGTCTATTTCTGATAAATCCCACTGAAACGGACTGGCGGGTTCCAGTCCCTGTAGTACATGTTTGCCGGATTCGAGAAAATCTTCTTTATGCGAATAGCTGTTAAAAAAAGTAGAACGGAATTTGCCCAGAAAAGACTGGCCCATTTTTGCCAGATCTGACCCAAAGTTAGCCGGAGCCAGTATTAACAGCCGTTTTACGGGACAATCCAGTTTAAGCCCCAGCTCACGTTGACGGGTTCGCCTTAATACCAGCCAGGCTCTGACAACAAGAGCACCGGTACTGTGACAGACCACATTAATGCGCTCTGTTTTATTAAATA
>JANELJ010000312.1 GCA_024511395.1 Gammaproteobacteria bacterium
GACATTCGGCTCTAGAATACAGAAGCAAGATCCGCCGTATAAGAGAAGCTCGCCCTGATATCTACCTGTCTTCCGATTTTATTGTAGGGTTTCCCGGAGAAACCGATGCGGATTTTCAGGCCACCATGCAGTTAATTAAAGACATTCGTTTTGATCAGAGCTTCAGCTTTATCTACAGTCCCAGACCCGGCACACCAGCCTCATCCTTACCCGATGATGTACCCATGGAAGTAAAAAAACAGCGCCTAGCCGAGCTGCAGGCCTGCATCAATGAATTTGCCCTGGAATATTCCAGGGAAATGGTCGGTACTACCCAGGATATCCTAGTTCACGGCGTATCCAAAAAGAACACCGAAGAACTGGCTGGCCGAACCGAAAACAACCGGGTCGTCAATTTTAACCCACAGGGACAGGATTTGATTGGAAAGATTATTCCTGTGAAGATAACGGATGCGTATAACAATTCCCTTAGGGGGGAATTGTTATAGCGTTCAGCGTTCAGAAAGAGCCAGAGCAATATTTTTTATCTTTAAGTTAGTACAAAATATTTTGATGTTTTGTTTGACTGAAGTAAAAGAGAATTTAAACTTTTCGCTGAACGCTGAACGCTGAACGCTGAACGCTGAACGCTGAACGCTGAACGCTGAACGCTGAACGCTGAACGCTGAACGCTGAACGCTGAACGCTGAACGCTGAACGCTTATTATAAAAAGGCCCATACTTGACCCAAACAACTTCAATGCAACTAATCCTAGAACCCGTCGACAACACCCGCCTGGTTAATTTATGCGGACAGTTAGATGAACATCTGCGTTTAATTGAACGGCGGCTGGCGGTGCAGATTGCTAATCGTGGTAATCAGTTTAAGGTAACCGGTAAGCCGGATGACCGGGATGCGGCTATATCGGTTCTGGAACAGTTGTATGAGGAAAGTGCGCATACCATTCTTTATCCTCAGCAGATACATCTGTTTTTACAGAAATCGGGCATTGAAGAGCAGTTAAAAGAGGATGTTCAAACTAATACCAGCCTGGAAGGGGAGGTAGCGGTTCTGGCCGGGCGTAGTTTAATTAAACCCCGGGGTAAAAACCAGCATGACTATCTGACCCGGGTATTTTCCCATGATATTAATTTTGGTATCGGTCCGGCCGGTACTGGTAAAACTTTCCTGGCGGTGGCCTGTGCGGTACAGGCACTGGAGCGGGATCAGGTTCGGCGGATTATCCTGACCCGTCCGGCAGTAGAAGCCGGGGAAAATCTGGGCTTTTTGCCTGGCGATTTATCGCAGAAAATTGATCCTTATTTACGCCCTTTATACGATGCGCTGTATGAAATGCTGGGTTTTGAAAAAGTTAGTAAATATATAGAGCGCAATGTTATTGAAGTTGCCCCTCTGGCCTTTATGCGCGGCCGGACTCTGAATGAATCTTATATTATTCTTGATGAAGCCCAGAATACCACCCGCGAACAGATGAAAATGTTTTTAACCCGAATCGGCTTTGGTTCTACTGCCATTGTTACGGGGGATATTACCCAGATTGATCTGCCCGGCGGTAGAGAGTCCGGTCTGAAACATGCTCAAAAGGTGCTTTCAAAAGTTAAAGGGATCAGCTTTACCCTTTTTAATTCTAAAGACGTGGTTCGTCATCAACTGGTGCAGCGTATTGTCGATGCCTATGAAAAAAGTGAATCACAAACCGCTAAACGTCAGGTTTCCGCTAAAG
This sequence comes from Gammaproteobacteria bacterium, assembly GCA_024511395.1. GTDB lineage: Bacteria > Pseudomonadota > Gammaproteobacteria > GRL18 > GRL18 > JANELJ01. The sequence continues at coordinate 1,725 of JANELJ010000312.1, forward strand.
CTACCGGTCGAAAAAAATAATGTCTGCTTCTGCTGATATAAAACTGTTTCTTGATTTACAGAAAGTTATTGATTCGGATACCATTCCTGCCATTAAAAGCATCGAGCATTGGGTTAAAACTACGCTGTTAATAGAGAACCCGGATCTGGCGCCGGATACTGAATTTGAACTGACTATACGAATTGTGGATAAGGATGAAATTCAGGCTTTAAATAACACCTATCGTCATAAAAACAAACCCACCAATGTACTGTCCTTTCCCTATGAAGGTTTTGAATTTGAAGTGCCTGAAGAAGTTCAACTGCCCTTATTAGGTGATCTTATTATTTGTCATGATATTGTTGTGGCAGAAGCACAGCAGCAGGCTAAAACTGTTATAGAACACTGGGCACATATGGTGGTGCATGGTGTGCTTCATCTTAAAGGCTATGATCATCTTGAGAGCAGTGATGCAGAGCAAATGGAAGCTCTGGAAATAAAGATACTGCAGCAGCTTGGTTTTTCTAATCCTTATGAGTAAGAATAAAGCCTTATTCTGGTGTATCTTCTTTATTTTGATGTCCTTTGCTGCATACACTGTGGCAGAAACGATAGTAGAAAAAAAGAATATTCGTTTTGTGGGCGAATTCTCCAGGGAAAGTTTAAATGGCCGGGAAGAAAAAGAATTTTCCGGTCATACCCGATACCAGTTAAAACGCAGAGTGGATGGTGTGACGGCTTTATATGCCGTCAGCCAGGCTA
>JANELJ010000080.1 GCA_024511395.1 Gammaproteobacteria bacterium
ATGATTATATCCTGGCTAAAAAGGGCAAGGATAATATCCTGAAACTGGATAAAATCAATCATCCTAAATTACTGGGGGTAAGCAAGAATCCAGGGATTGCGGATTATCCGGGGGAAATGACCTGAGTGATTATTAGTCTTACTAAAAAACTTTAATCTTTAAAGTATTTTCAATCAGGCTTCTTCCGGCTCAGCTTCCTTTTGTTCACCAGAAGCGATGTCAGGTAACAGGATAGAGCGCAGTTTGGTATCAATTTCTGTGGCTATTTCAGGATTCTCTTTCAGATAAGCCCGAACCTTGTCTTTACCCTGCCCTATCTTGTCGCCATTATAAGCATACCAAGCACCGGATTTATCAATAATACCTTCTTTAACACCCAGAGTGATCAGTTCACCTTCATAGGAAATACCCTCACCATAGAGGATATCAAACTCAGTCTGTTTAAATGGCGGGGCAACCTTATTTTTAACCACTTTAACCCGGGTTTCATTACCCAGAATTTCATCACCCTTCTTAATGGCACCAATACGACGAATATCCAGACGGACAGAAGCATAGAATTTAAGAGCATTACCACCGGTAGTAGTTTCAGGATTACCGAACATAACTCCGATTTTCATACGGATCTGGTTAATAAAGATAACTAGGGTATTGGAGCGCTTGATAACACCGGTTAATTTACGCAGAGCCTGGGACATCAGTCGTGCCTGCAGTCCCATATGTGAATCCCCCATATCACCGTCAATTTCAGCTTTGGGTGTTAAGGCCGCAACAGAGTCAACCACCAGCACATCAACCGCCCCGGAACGAACCAGCATATCGGTAATTTCCAGTGCCTGTTCACCGGTATCAGGCTGGGAAACCAGTAAGTCGTCTACATTTACCCCTAATTTTTCAGCATAGACCGGATCCAGAGCATGTTCTGCATCCACAAAGGCTGCTGTGCCACCCAGTTTCTGGGCTTCAGCAATCACCTGCAGGGTTAAGGTGGTTTTACCGGATGATTCAGGGCCGTACACTTCGACCACCCGGCCTTTGGGTAATCCACCAATCCCCAGAACAACATCCAGACCCAGAGAACCGGTGGAAATGGCATCCATATGAACAACTCCGGCATCTCCCATACGCATGACGGAACCTTTACCGAACTGACGATCGATCTGGGCAATTGCTGCATCTAGTGCTTTTTTCTTATTTTCATCCATTGTATTAATTTACCGTTTTTAACTGTTTTATGGGATTACCAAGGTAACTATTTTGTAATATAGTGAAACATATTATTTCATAGAATCTGCTTTGGGGCACGAGTATTTTATAAAATTTTTTATCTATCTTAGAGCACTTATGATAACTGTACAGTAATTATATGCAGGAATTTCTAGCTGGTCAAGGAATATTATTTAAAAGCTCCGGAAGAAACCAGTATATTGCTGATATCAGGACTGCATTAATTTATACAACTGCTCCAGGGCATAGTATGCCGACTGGTTTCTGACAGTTTCCCTGTCACCCTTAAAATGGCGGGTAGTAATGCTGCCCTTAATATGCCGGTCAGATCCTGCATACCAGGACCAGCCGAAACAGACCGTGCCTACGGGCTTTTCGGCAGAACCGCCGTCAGGGCCGGCAATGCCGGTAATGGACAATGCAAAATCAGCATCAGAATGGGTTAAGGCCCCTTCTGCCATGGCTTTGGCTACTGGCTCACTGACTGCACCCCATTGCTCCAGCAGACTCTGTTCCACACCCAGCATCTGTTCTTTGGCTGAATTGCTATAGGTGACAAAACCTCGTTCAAACCATTGTGAACTGCCTGCCTGATCGGTGATCAGTTTGGCCGCCAGGCCGCCGGTACAGGATTCTGCGGTAGTGATTTGAAGATTGTTTTGAAGACATAATGCTGCTAATTGTGAGATGGAGAATTCAGCCATAGTGGTTTACCTATTATTAATTTAGCACCTCCCTCATCCTTACCTTCTCCCCAGGGAGAAGGTACTGTACTAAAGAAAAAGGGTGAAGTTAGTTTCTGGTCAAAGTTTAAAATACTGGCTATAATTAAATTATGCAAATATCCAGTGTCAATCTGTATCAAAGCCTTGCGCAGTATGGTGGCCCGTCTTCTCAACAGACCGCTATAAATGCCCCTGCCCATCCAGTTATTATTGAAGGACAGGTTCTGGATGACAGGGATACTAAAAAAGGAACTGAGCGACCTGCAGAAGACAGGGCAGAAAAAAGCCGTTTTTCTTTAACGGAAAATGATCAGCAGAAAAGTAATCAGACTGTCGAACAAAGTACATTGGCAGAGTCGGCAACACCTGTTGCCCGAAACCAGCCAGCTGATTAATCGTGATACGGGATCGCAAACTAATTATGCGGATAACCGCACAGCTTTTCCCTATGCCAACCGCAGAAGCTACAACAGACTGTCCGGCAGTTCCCTAGTTATTCAAAGTTATGTCAGTAACTCGCCTTCAGTTTCTTTACAACAGAGCTATAATCCCGGCGGTGTGGACTATTATGTTTAGACCACTTCCTGCATAGACAGACCAACAATGTATTTACCATTGTCTTCGTCATGAACCACTCTTACGACCTTAGCTTTCGCCGATAATGGCGTCACGGTCTGTATTACCGGATGAACAATCACATCCAGCTCATCACCTTCATTCAGCTTTTCATCAGTAATAAACTTTACACCATTAGCACTCAGGTTCTTACCGTCCCCCTTAAACGTTTCTGAACTTCCCGGTCTGGAAAATTCAACATGGCAGTCTACAGACATACGATAAAAAGAACGCTTTTCGTCATAATTAATGGTCATGGTTATTTAGACTTGCTTCACTGGATTTAATTAAAACAATAATAGCAGATATTTATAAAAACCGAGATAAATAAAGAGAAAAATATAAAATTTTTATCAGATTCACTTGATCTTAATTTTCAGCAGGTCAAATCGTTTTTCCGAGGTGACATAGTAGTTTTTACTGTCTCTGGACAGGCACATGCCTTCAGGCTGAAACATCGGTTTATACTTTAATGAATACTGGTAATGCCACGGATCCTTAGGAGTTTTTCTGCTAAAGCGATGAATCCGCCGATAGCTATTAATGGACATAATCCGTCCATCCGGGCTGATATCCATAGCTGAAGGATTCTTTATATATGGAAGCTCCGCCACTTTTACCGCCTGCACCATCTGTTCCGGTTTTTCAGGTTTTAAGGGCAGTTCAAACATCAGGGTGGGTTTATGCCTTTTGGTCAGCAGAATAACTTTATTACGCTGATCATCCACAACTGCGGCTTCCACATCATAGGAGTGGCCGTTTTCAAACTGATACACAATAGTCCATGCTGGTGTCAGGGTCGGATGCGGCTGCTGACCGACTGGCGGTTCCTCAACAATAAAGATCCTGTGTTCCCATAATACCTTGAAATTATCCCCGGTATCGGCAATCAGCAAATAATGCCTGTCCTGATATTCAAAGGCATCCATATCTTCCCAGTCGATACTTTCCACACCGTCAATAAAATAACTGCCCAGATCTTTGCCATGATTATTAAGTGCGTAAATGATGGGCATATGGCCGCTGTCATTATGTGTCCAGAGAATTTTTTTGTCCCTGGTTGAGCAGGCCAGACCACTGGATTCGGTAATCCCCTGATTTTCAATAACAAAACGCTGCTGTTTAAGCGGATTTTTAACCACTATGGAGGGTTTAGCATGACTTATAGAATAAGCGAATAAGCATACAATGCCTAAAATAAACTGGCTGATTATTTTCATAGTTTAAATCCAGTTTTAAGCCCGTTTTTAATCTTAGGTAAAATACTCAGGGTATTTTGATAAAGCTGTTCCAGAATCTGTTCAGCTACCAGTGGTTTATCATATAGGCTGACAAAGACCCGGGCAATTTCCGGAAGGTATTCCGGGCTGTTGCGTTGTCCATAATGAGACTCAGGACTCATATCCGGTGCATCAGTTTCCAGTACCCAGGCTTCCAGAGGCAACCGGCTGACCAGAGCCCGCAGTTTTTTAGCACGTGAATAAGTATAGGCACCGCCGAAACCCAGTTTAAAACCCAGTTTCAGATATTCCACCGCCTGCTCATAACTGCCGCTGTAGGCATGAATAATACCGCTTATTGATGAGTGCTGTTTTAACCGGGTCAGCACATCCTGATGAGATTTCACCGCATGGATTAAAACCGGTAAAGCGTACTGTTCAGCCAGCTGCAGCTGAGCAGAAAAATAAAAAAGCTGCTGTTCCCTGCCCGTCTGGTCTTTTTTAGAGGCTTTCTGCTGACTGACCTGACCGGATCGATAGGCCTGACTGAAACGAAAGTCCAGACCTATTTCACCGATGGCATACAGATCACCTGACTGACAGTAATCTTCTAGCCTGTGCAGGTCATCAGGCTGATGCTGTTGCATAAAACAGGGGTGCAGCCCCAGTGCCGGATAAAGCATAAGTTCCTGCTTACAGAGCTCCAGCAGATTTAACCAGCCTCCAGCCTGAACACCGGGTACTATAATATTCTGCACAGACTGTTTTTTGCAGTTTTGCAGGATGGCAGAACGATCCTCGTCAAATACTGCAAAATCCAGGTGGCAATGGGTATCAACCAGTCGGACCATGCCGGCAGCAGCTTATTTGGACAGCGAACCAAAGACCGATTTAAGAATATCGGTGGTACGGGCGGCTGGATTCTGCCGGATCAGAGCCTCCTGTTCGGCAATTTTGCTGAACAGACCATCCATGGTTTTATCCGTCACATAATCTTCCAGGTTGGCTGCTTTGCCAAGATGCTGATTTAAAAGACCAAAGGTATCATATTGTTTGGCCATAGACAGCATGGACTGATAATACTGGGTGACTTCATTAGAGGCCATGGATTCAGTAACATAAGGTTTAATTAACTGGCTTAACTGCTCAGAGGTATGCTGCCTGAAATAGTCGGTTGCCGCGGTGTCTCCTCCGGACAGTATCGCCTGGGCATCGCTCAGAGACATTTTTGATATAGCATCCACAAAGACATTAGTAACCTGGGGTACTGCCTGTTCTGCCGCACGGTTCATACTGGTAACAAACTCATCTGCCATCTGCTCCTGTCCGACCATACGCAGGGCTTTTTCAACCTGTGTCAGCTGTTCAGGCATAGGGATACGTACACTTTTGTCATTTAAAAAGCCGTTTTCCTGGCCCAGCATATCAATATGCCTTTTTAACTTCGACATCCAGTACCTCTTTTAAGCACTGGGCAATTTCATCATTGGACAGACTGGAGCTGACGGTTGAAGCCGTATCTTTTCCCGTGGTGGATTTAAGAAATGAGTCCGTTTCTTTGGCCCAGTCCTGCCAGCCGGCCTGAACCAATACTGAAAGCCCACCAGAAAAAGCCAATGCAAGTGTTACAACCTTTGTAATAGTTACGAGACGTTGTGTATTATTCACTGTGATTCCTTTTTTAATAAAATTACCAGACAGGATATTCTATCGGTTTTTTCTGCAGGACAATCTGATTCTGCCGGGCATTTCGGCCTTTTTTAATCAGCACTTCATATAATAGTGCCTGCTGTTCACCCAGTGTCAGCACTGTCTGCAGTTCAAAGGTCTGAAAATCATGTTTTTTCATATCCAGACTGCTTTTAATTACGGCATCACCTGTGACCCGGCGGCGGATTTCCACTTTAACCGGCTTACCGGTGAAATTCTTAAGCTTTTGAACAAAGATACGGTGTTCATCCCAGCCTGCCACTGTAGCACTATGATCAACTAACATATGATCGTCACTTACACAGTGATAGACTTTTCCCTTGCGGTAATACATCCAGATATTATCACGCCAGTTTTTTAAATTCACCAACTGAAAAAACAATTGCGGATTAACCCCGGTATTAAGTTCTGCTTTTTCATCAATAGCCACATAATTAAACTGCAGGCCAGCAATATAGCTCAGGCTGCCTTCTTTATTATCCTGATAAATCTGAATAGTACCCTGCGGCAGAGGGGCTTCACCCAGTTTCAAGTCCTTATTGTTATGTAACTGCAGTACTCTGACCAGTTGTTCACCGTACTCTCTGGGTCGATAGCGATAGACAGTATCTACAGCCACCGCATCGGCCCAGTTGCTGCGTAAACGTTTTGACCAGGCATTTTTAACCGTTTCCCGGCCTTCAATACTGAAAATATAATATTCACTGATGCTTTCCTTGCTGATGGCTTTTTCAGAATCCATAACATCTGCCAGAACCGGTGCCGGTTGATAATACTGACCTGAATTTTTACTTAACATCTGCCGGGCCAGCTGCATTTTCTTAACTTGGCGGCGTTGACTCAGTTCTTCCTTACGTACATCGGCTTCCCTGACCAGAGCATTAACCGATTCCACCAGATTGATTTCCCCTAATACCAGACGAATTTCAGCCTGGCTATAATCTTCTCCTGAATGATTAGTTACTGTGACAAAGCTTTCCAGTTTCATAGCATTACCGGACTGATTAAGTATCGCAGTGTAATCAGCCTGCCAGCTGATACCGGAGGTAAAATAGGAGATTTCCACCGTAGCCAGTGCTTCTGTCTGACTTTGTATATGCCAGTAGAGCATCTGGGGTTTATCATGGGGATAGCGGTTATTGCCTAATACCATCTGCCCAGGATGGGAAACAAAACGCAGCTGCACCGAGGTGGGGTCAATCCGAGTATTCGCCCAGCTGAACTGCAGCAGATTACGGCCTTTTTTAATACTGTTCTGCCGGGTTTCCCGTACCAGGGTCAGATCTTCAGCATTATAAATGGTTAACTGTACTGCGTCCCGATCCGGCAAGGTGGACAGGTCAATATTTTTGGCGCTGGTAAGCACTGGACATAACAATACTAGTATGATTAGTAGAAATATTAAATTTTTCATGGCTCTTTTACCTTGTTTTAGTGGATCTTATCTGGCCCGAGTTATGGAACTGGAAAAAAGATTGTTGAACAGAATATTTAAGCGCTGCTTCACTTTAACAGGCTTGCCAGTGTTACTTTTTGCCGGCAAGGTGATCTCATAAACCACTTTATCGGCTGAAGTCTCCTCCTTAAGCGGTTTAGTCTTAAAACTGGTGTCCTTGCCAATCTGCCACTCTATAAATGACTGACTGTCATACAGACTGGATTCCTGTTTCAGATAAGCTAATGACTCTTCTATGGTGAGAGTGACCGGAGTATCTTTGAAGTTCTCTATTTCATATTTCATCAGCACATCCATGTTATACAGATTACCGCTAATTTCTTTGCGCTTTTTACGTTCAATAATACGCCGAACCACCACATCCCGGGCTTTACCAATAAATAGTTTCTGGTTGTCATCCACTGGCGTATATTGTCCCTGATCCTCACCGATAAATACCGAGCCGCCCTGTTTATCCTGTTGATAAATACGATATTTACCTGCGGCCAGCGGGCTTTTTCCCAGTTTGTGTGACGTATCATTGTGCAGCTGGTAATGCATCAGTACATTTAATTTATCCTGACTTCGATCCCGGTAACCCATAGCAGCCGCATTGACCGTCAGGGTCTTTTCCACCGGCACACTGGAAAATTGCTGATTTAAATACTCCTGGGTTTCATTCAGACCGATTGACAGTTGCACCGGACGACCGTTACCGGTATTGAGTCCGGCATTGAGAAACTGTTCACCGGACTGATTATTAACGCAGATATACTGAAACAGCTCCATAGCGGTTTCATCGGCATTAACTTGAGCCAGGTAGTGGTATTGCTTTTCAAGACGATGAATAGCATAGGAAATGCGCACCCTGGCACTGCCGCTCTGGCTGGCGGACACCTACCAGGTCAGAGCCGATTCATTAGGCGGATAACTGACGGAAAGTACATTTACGTTTATGGGCTTTACAGAGGCCGTATCCGGCAGCACTCTGAAAATAATGGTTTCAGGTTTAATACCCGTATTCTGCCAGGAAAAGTCAATACTATTGCGGCCTTTTTTAAGGGTACAATACGTTCTTCTTCAATAATGGTGGTGTGTTTATTTTCCAGCTGGATTTCAATATACTCACGAACCGGCAGGCTGATAAGTTTAATACGGGCATAACTGTTTACGGATAAAGCACACAGGCTTAATGCTATAGCTCCGTAGAGGCGGCGGTAATGCATGGTTAACTCCTTTTTTAAAACGATTTGTCAGTATAGACGCAGTGTTTTTTAAAAGGGGTTAATTAGTCTGACCTGAATGAATCATAGCACATTGATTTATAAGGAAATATTGTCGAATTATGGGTGTTAAATTTGCAGGTTTTTGGTAAAATAAGCCTTATTACCTTGCAAATTTCCAGACCAAAATGAAGCCAGAGAAACAGCCAAAAATACCTCAGGAAGACCTGTTCAGGATGC
>JANELJ010000313.1 GCA_024511395.1 Gammaproteobacteria bacterium
TGGTCTGGAAATTTGCAAGGTAATAAGGCTTATTTTACCAAAAACCTGCAAATTTAACACCCATAATCAAGCAATATTTCTTTATAAATCAATACTATATATTTTATTCGGGGTGGGCTACATATTGAACATATTTTAATTAAAGTATGATCCGGCCCTGTAACAACCGCTTAGTAAATAAAACCCATGTTTGTTTTTAACATACCTTAACTATATAATGATTTAATCATTATTTGAGCAGAATAGAACTTAATAAATGAGTTTTCAAATTGGCACAATAAAATTATTTAATCGGTTATGGTTTTATAACCTGATTATTGTACTATTGCTCAGCGCCCAGTTTATAACTCTGGAACATTCCACAGAACATCTTTTTCATGTTCATACAGATTACTGTTTAAACTTTCAAACGGCTGATGCATCACCCTCATTAATTGCATCAAAAATACAGTTTAATCTTCCGGAACAACAGTTTGAAGAAATTTCCTTTAATAATATAGTTCATATTGTCACTCCGTTCACACAACATATCTCAATTCGCGCACCCCCTGTCTCTGTTTAGCTGTTTTCAAATAAGATCTTTTACAGATAAAACCTGTAGGGTCTTTCATTTTCAATTTATATACAACCATACAAATAATACCCAGTGGTAGTTATGGGTATTTCCTGTAACTGTTGATAATTCTGTTTTCACAAAGTAAGTGATCAGGATTAGATATTGGTCAGGTATTTTTTGGACTCAAACTTAAACTGTAAGTTTGGTGTGTACTCTTAAATCTAAACAAAAGACAAGTGAATAGTTTATGAAAAAAACATTATTTTTATTTATTTCAGCCAGTTTTGTTTGTGCTTTTACTACTCCAGTAATGGCTGATGAACAGATAGAACTGCTCAAACAGCAGATTGAACAATTAAAACAGGATTATGAAAAACGCATACAGGCGCTCGAAAAAGGCTTGCTTGCGGCTCAACAGGCAGCAAAAAAGAATGAACAAACTCTGGCCAATGTTCAGGAGCAGGCTGAAGAAGCTGAAATGGCCAGTGATGATAGCCAGCAAATGATGGCTAAAAACAGTTTTAATCCTGAAATCAGTTTAATTCTGGATGGTCGGTATGCCAGTTATCAGAATAATCAGGATAATTATCAACTACCCGGTTTTTTACCTGGTGATGAAGCCGGACTGGTTCCTGAAGGGTTTAGTATAGGTGAAAGTGAATTAACTATCAGCGCTAATATCGATCAGTTATTTTACGGCAAAGCCACCATTGCCTTTGCTGAAGATGATGAGGGGACCAGTGCAGAAGTTGAAGAAGCTTATGCACAGACATCTGCGTTATTTGACGGTTTGACCATTAAAATGGGGCGGTTTTTCTCATCTTTGGGGTATCTGAATGAGCAACATGCCCATACCTGGGATTTTGCTGATGCACCACTGGTTTATCGTGCTCTTTTTGGTGATCAGTATAGAGATGATGGTGTACAGATCAGTTATATTGCTCCGACAGACCTGTTTGTTCAGGTGGGTACAGAACTCTTTTCCGGGAGCTCATTTCCAGCCTCAGGAAGTCATAATGGGGTTGGCAGTTGGACTGTCTTTGCCAGAATTGGGGGAGACATTAACAGTGAAAACAGCTGGCAAATTGGGCTTAGCCACTGGAAGGCTTCAAATATAGAAGACCGTGAAAGTGAAAATTTAAATGACTCAACCACCATTTTTAATGGAGATAGTGAAATTAATGCCATTAATCTGGTGTATAAATGGACCCCTAATACCCGTACTGATAACTTAAAATTACAGTTTGAGTATTTTGACAGGGATGAAGATGGAGATATTGCTTTAGATGACTTTTTGTCAGGTGATACCAGTTCTTATCACGGTGATCAGAAAGGCTGGTATGCCCAGGCTATCTATCAGATGAATAAACAGTGGCGTACCGGTTTACGTTATGATCACCTTTCCAGTCATACAAAAGGTTCAAATTATCTGGTACTGGAGAATGCTGGTCTGGAGAGTCATGGTTATAAGCCCGAACGCTATAGTGCCATGCTGGAATGGCTGCCCTCTGAATTCAGCAGTATCAGGCTGCAATATAACAATGATCAATCTTATAAGGATTCTGATAATCAACTATTTTTACAATACACATTCAGTATGGGTTCTCATGGTGCTCATAGCTACTAAATAACTGTTCCGAAATGGTGTCCATATAAATGGAACTTAAGCTTTGTTTATCGATCAAAGAAATTAACCAAAACAACCTGATCAAACAAAGCTTAAGTATGAATCATAGGTATGATCTTTAGGAATTGAAATGAAGCCAATTTGATGATCAAATAGTTGTTATTCAGGCAATTATTCATCAACAAAAAGGCTTTAAATGAAAAGTAGCACATTATCAAAAAAACTAAAAGTCGTATTGAGTGAAAAGAAACTTAATAAACCGGGCAAAAACAT
>JANELJ010000314.1 GCA_024511395.1 Gammaproteobacteria bacterium
TTTCCATTAGGGCACGGAGCATTTGTATTCTCCACTCAGAGGCCGGATATAAGAATGCAACTTTATCATCCATGAGTACCGTGGTATCACTTGCATACGTGGGGCGAACCATATAAGTTACAAACTTATTTTTAGGATATTAGGATAAAAGGTAGAATATGTCAGATTATAAAGTAGCAGATATCAGTCTTGCCGACTGGGGAAGAAAAGAAGTTTTGATTGCAGAACAGGAAATGCCTGGATTGATGGCGCTGCGTGAAGAGTATGGGGAATTAAAGCCGCTTAAAGGTGCCCGTATTGCAGGTTGTCTGCATATGACCATTCAGACAGCAGTATTAATGGAAACTTTAACAGCTCTGGGGGCTGAGGTACGCTGGTCTTCCTGTAATATTTTCTCTACTCAGGATCATGCAGCGTCAGCTATGGCAGCAGCGGGAATCCCTACGTTTGCCTGGAAGGGTGAAACTGAAGAGGAATTTATCTGGTGTATTGAACAGACTATTCATGGCCCTGACGGCTGGACACCTAATATGATTCTGGATGATGGTGGCGATCTGACCCAGATTATTCATGATGATCACCCTGAGCTGCTTAAGGACATTAAAGGGCTGTCAGAAGAAACCACTACCGGTGTTCACCGTTTATATGAAATGGCGGAAAAAGGTGAGTTAAAAGTACCTGCCTTTAATGTCAATGATTCGGTGACCAAGTCAAAATTTGATAATCTGTACGGCTGTCGTGAATCTCTGATTGACGGCATTAAGCGTGCTACTGACGTGATGATTGCCGGTAAAATTACTGTAGTCTGTGGTTATGGTGATGTGGGTAAAGGCTGTGCTCAGGCTTTCCGTGGTATGGGTGCCACAGTCTGGGTAACCGAAATTGATCCTATCTGTGCTCTGCAGGCAGCTATGGAAGGTTATCGGGTTGTTACCATGGAAGATGCTGTAGATAAAGGGGACATCTTTGTAACCACTACCGGTAATATCGACATTATTACCCATGATCATATGCTGGCCATGAATAATGAATCCATTGTCTGTAATATCGGTCATTTTGATTCTGAAATTCAGGTTGAAGCATTACGTCAGTATGAATGGGAAAACATTAAGCCTCAGGTGGATCATGTTATTTTCCCTGACGGTAAGCGAATTATCCTGCTGGCAGAAGGCCGTCTGGTCAATCTGGGCTGTGCAACAGGCCACCCCAGTTTTGTGATGTCTGCTTCTTTCACTAACCAGGTTCTGGCACAGATTGAATTATGGCAGCACGGCGAAGACTATGATAACCAGGTCTATGTCCTGCCCAAGAAGCTGGATGAAAAGGTCGCCCATCTGCACCTGCTTAAAATTGGTGCTAACCTGACTCTGCTGAGCAAGGAGCAGGCCGATTATATTCGTGTACCTCAGGAAGGTCCTTATAAGCCTGAACACTATCGTTATTAAACGGCGTTACTGACAACTCATGATGAAATCACAACAACAATACCCACAGCCGATCAGCTTTGAGTTTTTTCCCACCAAGACTGAAGAAGGTGCCAGGAAACTGGCCCAGGTGCGCGATGAACTCAGTATTTTAAATCCCCTGTATTATTCCGTCACCTATGGTGCCGGAGGCAGTACTCAGGAAGGAACCATAAAAACAGTGATGAGCATCCAGGATGCCGGTTATTCTGCCGCACCTCATCTGTCCTGTATTGGTGCAACCCGGGACGTTCTGGCGGATCTGCTTAATACCTTTATCAATATGGGGATTAAGCGTATTGTCGCTCTGCGCGGAGACCTGCCTTCCGGACATCGTGTTATTGGTGAGTTTCGTTATGCCAATAAACTGGTTGAATTTATCCGAGCAGAAACCGGCAACCATTTTCATATTGAAGTAGCGGCTTATCCCGAGGTGCATCCCCAGGCTAAAAATGCCCAGACCGACCTGCAGCATTTTATCACTAAAATGAATGCTGGTGCCAATAGTGCCATCACCCAGTATTTTTTCAATATGGATGCCTATCTGTATTTTGTTGACAGCTGTGAAAAAGCCGGGCTGGATAAACCCATTGTACCGGGTATTATGCCAATCACCAACTATACCCACCTGGCCGGATTTTCGGATATGTGCGGTGCTGAAATTCCGCGCTGGTTGTCCCGGCGTCTGGAAAGTTACGGGGATGATATAGAGTCCATCAAATCACTGGGCCTGGATGTTGTAAGCCGTTCATGTGAACAGTTATTAGCAGCCGGTGCACCCGGACTGCACTTTTATACTCTGAACCAGAGTCAGACAACTTTGCAGATTTGTGAGAATCTGGGGCTTAAACCTGAATAAATCAGGTTAAAAAATAAGTTTCAGTCCTACCGCAATGGTAATGACTTCAAACACCCGTTTAATCCAGCGGTTACCCGCAACAATGGCCAGGTGGGAACCGGTAAAACAGACCAGTA